>DAHXPE010000022.1 GCA_027364495.1 Candidatus Heimdallarchaeota archaeon
AAATTCATATCCCCTAATTAAAAATTCATAATACTTAACAATCTGTATAACTACAAGTTTAGTCTCAGCATTTGTCGCACTGGGATTAAACGACGCAAAGTACCTCTCCTTGACACTTTCCAATTTAGAACTTAAACTTTGTAATTTTTCTAGTGTTATATAAACAAATTTATTATTAATAAATCCAACATTTGGAAATTTGGCTAAATAATCATTTAGTAATTCTAAGATTAGTGATTTATTTAATTTAGAACTCTCAACTAGTTGATCTATTGTGTATTCAGGCAAATTTTGAAATTCTTTACTACTGTCAACTAAAATATTTACAAATTCTTGATTCACAGTTTCTAAATGTACACTCCTGATCATTTTAAGACCTTGGATATAAGATGAAAAAACTTTTGAAAGAATTGGCTTGACAAACATAGGTAATCTTGATACAGATAGCCCAATGGTCCTGAATTCATTTGCAACAGCATCACATTCTTGGAGACTTATTTGTGCCTTTTTAATTAATGGATTCAAAAATAGATTAAATTCAACTGCCCAAATTTTACTTTCTTGATTAATATTAACATTTACAAAAGATTTGATAGGCGCTGGTAATTTATCTAAACTGAGATAGAATTCTCTTGCCTTGATTGAGAATTCATCAAGATTTCCAAGATAAGATTTGAGTTCTTTTAGATTAGCTAATACTCCTTGTAAAACATTATTTTGCACTGATGACTCTACAACGACTTCTTTAGGTTGTTCTGAAAGGTTAAAAACTTTTAAATTAGGCCATAAACTTAAATATTTGACTAAGCCATTAGTAACACTATTCAGGGGATCATCTCCAATTATTACATTAATTATTTTGTCTGGATATAGTTTATTTAAGTCATTTTTGAATTTTTCATCAATTCCCTTAAAAAAAGCTCCTGGTCCAGTGATAATGATAGTCTGAAGCATTTTATCAAGAATTAAAGTTTCTATTTTTGCTGCAGTAAGCGATCTTTTAATACCTTCAATAATTGAATTAGGATCGTTTTTCATACCTGTAACTGCTTCATAATCAAAAAGAATTCGCGGAGTGTTAAGAATCGGCGTAATATTTATTTCTTTCCTACGAACATTCTTGGTGGTTAAAGGAGCTTTTCCATCAACTCTCCCTTCGGTAATTAACCATTGTACAATAGTTTCTTGCCCCAGACCTAAAACATTGAGATCTCGCAAAATTGCTAACGAATGATTAAGAACTGTTGTAGTTCCAAGATTTAATTCAAGAAATCCTTGGGAAAGAATTTTGGTGTTCATTAATCCGATTTGTGATGTTTTCCCAATATTAACTAAAATTCCTATGGGGTTTTCTTTAAGATCTTCCTCCTGAATTTTATCTTTTTGGCTATAAAAGGAAGAAGCAATTTGGTTTAGGAATGTAATATGCATAAAACCAAGATTTTTGAGTACTGAAAGATGAGCTTGAATAATGGCTGAATAATCATCCTCATTTTGAACAAAAGGTATAGAAAGAAGTACAACAAAACTTTCTAATTTATTTTCAGAACCTTCAGTTGTATATTCAGGTAATTTAGAGATAAAATTATCCATTAAATTTTGATATGCTTTTTCAATATGCTTGGGATCATCAAATGCAACAGGAATTTCATCTGCATGAAAAAGTAGTTTAGCATTTTCAATCTCTAATCGAGTATAAAAACCGACTTCAATTGAGATTTCACCTTTAGTTTCTCTCTCAATTATGGCTTTTTTGTATTCAGATATGCTAAAAATGGTATTTTGTATTTCAATGACTGGCTTATCGGTTATTGGTTTTGAATCAACAAGAATATTACAACGAATCTTGGATCCAAACTCTATGGTTAAGACCTTAGAAGAAGAGACCTCAGTCACTCTGAATTGGATTGATTCAGCCATAAATCAATGTAACAACAAAATTATTTAAAATATTTCTAATTTTAATTTTAATTTTTTAAAAATACCATGTAAGTATTTTCGAGCATTTTTTTGACGATAACAAGGTCTCCAGACATTAAATATTGACCTCCTTTTTTTTTTCAGTAAATTAAACACGTTCAAAATTTCTTCTTCCTTTAGAATTCTCCCTGAACCTTTGTAAAATTCACTTTGACCTTTACGGTCACTGAACACACTGTAAAATAACGAATCATGTATATGTATGACTTTTAACTTTTTAATAGCATTTTATTCT
>DAHXPE010000024.1 GCA_027364495.1 Candidatus Heimdallarchaeota archaeon
TCTATTGGCATTTTTTCAACCTTTATTTTCTATTTTCATTTATAAATACTTTTAGTCTACTTAATCCCTCTTTTATATGTTCTTCTGTTGTAGCAAATGATAATCGTATATAGTCATCATAATAAGGTCCAAATGCTATGCCTGGTGTTCCAGCAACAAATTTTTCTTTAAGCAAATCCATTGCAAAATCTTTTTTAGCTCCCTGTATTTGAGGAAATACATAGAAAGCTCCTTGGGGTTTTTGAATCTGAACTGAAGGAATCTCCTGTAACAGATCCATTACCAAGTTAGCACGATCACTATAAATCTTTCTTACTTTAGCTATATGCTGTCGTTCATCTAGTGCAGCTAATCCAGCTTTTTGAACAAAACTTGTAGGACAAGTTGAACCATTTCCTTGTAAAGCATTGAATTTATCTATTAAGTAATCAGGTGCTATACACCATCCTAATCGATACCCAGTCATAGAATGACTTTTAGAAAAGCCAGAAATGAGCACCAATTGGTCTTTTAAAAAAGGATAAGAAGCAAAACTTTGAATATCACCATTAAAGGTTAATTCAGAGTATATTTCATCTGATAATAGATATATTTGTGGATGATTCCTTAATAACTCAGCTAATTGATCATATTTTTCTTTAGTGATTGTTCGTGAAGTAGGGTTTGAAGGATAGTTCGCAAGAATGATTCTTGTCTTATTAGTAATTAATTTGGCTAGTGAGGTAATATCGAGCCCACCTTCGGCATTATAACTATCAAGAAATACAGGTTTAGCCCCAATATATGTAACTATGTCAGCATAAGATCCCCAAGAAGGCGTTGGAATTATTACTTCATCACCTTCGTTTAAAATTGATATGAAGGTATAAAATATAGAGGATTTTGCACCTGCGGTTATAATGATATTTTGATTTGCAGAATATACATTTGTTTGGTAGTTATCACTATAATATTTTAAAATTTTTTCTCGTAATTCTAAAATACCACGAACAACAGTATATTGAGTAAAGTTTTCCTCAATCGCTTTTATTGTGGCTTGTTTGACCGAAATTGGGGAAGGAATATCAGGTTCACCAATTTCCATGTGAATGATATTTTTTCCTTCTTTTTCCATTTGTTTAGCTAATGATAACATGCCGAGTGTTTGAGAAGGTTTTAATCTTTCAACCATTACATTAAGTTTTTTGTCCACACTAATCACAGAAATATTCTGATATATTATTTTCCATTTGGAATTTATGTATAATCTCACGTGAAATATTTAATTGAATTCTAAAAAATCTAAAATAAAAATTATTATTCATTAAAAAAAACAATATCCTACTTATTTCGTTGTAAATACCATAAATTTATTTATTTCAAAGCTATTTTTTGCTAAAATGCTTCATTTGACTTATTAGCAACATTGTTTTTATCCTAATATTTAAATTGTACTTACTTTCTTATTTGGATAGACAATAAATCCCTCTTCAGTTATTTCTGCTTCTCGCCAACCAAATACATGTCTATGACCTCGCATCTTTTGAACTAAAATTGTTCGTACAAATTCTCCATCATTTCTTTCTGTATAGTTCAGTACAATTGCTCCTTGTGCTGAATACTCTTCAACTCCAAATCTACCTGCTGCACCTAGTACTTGTGCTGATGTCCCTCCTGCTATACCTCCTAATTCCGCTGTTAAGAGTGTTGTACATCCCTGTTCTCCAAGAATTGCTGCTAAGGTTAATATTTCTTTTCGAACCTGATCTACACTTCTGACACTCGATGATAGTGTTGTCAATGAATCAATTACTATTCTAACTGCTCCCGTTTTACGCAAAACATCCATTAATGTTATTAATAATGAGTCAACATTCGCTCGGATCTGGAAGCGTTCTGTGGATGTCAAGCCTACTCTATGAGCGAATCCATCAACTATGGTCAATAATGGAGGATCGATTGTCTCAAGTTCTTCGACTTCCCAGCCGAAAGATGACATGTCATTTCTCATATGAGTTGGTAAATCATCAAATGCAATTAGTACACCCGGTTCATTCTGTAAAGCTCCAGCTACTAAAAATTGCATTCCAAAAACAGTCTTACCAGCTCCAGGTGGTCCAGATAATAATATTGTTTTACCTTTAGGGAAGCCATTAAAAAATAATTCATCAACACCAGGAATTCCGGACTCCATGTAACTCATGATTTATTCATACTCATTATACACATTATTCTTATCTAATTAATGTTCTTTTTGAAATTTTAAATCGGATTTAGTTCATTTGAATCTTAGAATTAGTTTTTGTATTGAATAATTTTTTTTTTATAATCCATTAAATAATATAGTGAAATGATTCTTCATAAAAAAATTTAATTCATATAGTTGTGTATTCTATTAAAGTAACATTTTCTTTTGGTGCTATCTATAACTTGAGCAAGGATTCTCGACTAAACATTCGTGACTTATATCGTCAAAAAGGTAAAAAATTATCAGATGATCAAAAACAATCCAAAATTGAAATACAGGATAAATTAAACACTGATTTTTCTCTTTTATCGGACAAATCAGATCTTTCTCCTGTTTTACGCGAGAAAATTTTAAAATTAAACATTTCGATTCCGGAATCACAGGATAAAATCCAAGAAAAATCTTATTCATATAGATCAAATAAACAAGAGATTTATACCACTATATTGTCGTTCGGGTTAAACTTTCAACGTGTTAAGAGTTCTGCTATAAGTTCAATTCACGAATTTTATGAGAATTTTGTAAATACAAACACTTTCATAAAAGATTTTTCAGAAAATGATTGTGAGTCAAGTTTGAAATATTTACATGAACAAGGCTTGCTTTATCAGTTCTCTCCAGTTATTCTTTTCGAACCTTTAGAACAATCACAAAATATTAATGTAATTTTTTCACTCATTAGATCTTCTGACCATTCTTTACAAATTTCAACGATACAATCAAAGCTTCCAGAATGGTCTCTTCATAAAATTAACCAAGTTCTTGAAACACTTGTTAATAATGGTTTAGCTATTATTGATGGTAATACTATTTGGTTTCCACAACTTGAATAATGGGTTTCTTATGGTTTTTCACGATATGACTGAAAATGAAAAATTCAGCTCTTGTAAAATAATTGCTTCGTATATCAAAGATCAATATTTATTACGTATTTCCTTTTCTGTATTACTTGAGTTTGATCGTTCTATCCTCAATTATCCACAATTTGAATTGAGGTGTAATTTACCTAAAGGACTTGAATTTAGTCCAAATCAGCGAAAAAATCTGGTGGTGAAAACATCGTATCTTACAGATTCAACATTCTTTACTTATTTTTTTCAAATAAATGAATTTTTTGAAAGGAA
>DAHXPE010000028.1 GCA_027364495.1 Candidatus Heimdallarchaeota archaeon
TTCCTTTAATTCTTCTAAATTCTTCGCAGATGCCACTCTTGTTCCATCTGGATGTCTAAATATAAATTCTCCAAATCCTAATGAATCAGACAAAAATTTTCGAAGAAAGAATAGAGCTTTTGGTGAATGTTTGTAAATAAAACTAGATTTTAGCATTTGAGCCTTTTTTAAATTTTCAATTTGAGAAGACATCAGTAATGTAGGCATAAATTTATTATAGTCTTTTACTTTTTTTATGAAATTAGAACCAGAATTAGGGTCTATCTCACCATCTATTTTTATTGGATAAGCTACATCACTCAATACCCCTAATAAATTATCTTTATAAAGATCAAAATAAAACTCAGCTTCCTCAAAGGTTTCAGCGAAAAATATTTTCGGCCTTGTTCTCATTCGTAATAGTCTATGGAATTCATTTACAGTTTCTTCACTAATTAGATTATGGGTCTGTCTCATAATCTCTGAATATAACATAGGTAAGAATACTGAATAATATTGAGTTGAATTCTCTATTAAAAGAATAGCTTGAACTTTTCCGGTGCTAATATCATCTTTACAATTGAGTTTATCTTCAAATAATTTGACGATAGCTAGAAAAATTTTTGAATCACCAGTCCAAAGAAAAATTCTATCAAATGCTGATTTTGATTCTTTTGTTATATTTTTGAGATCAGTCGAATGGGTAAGGAGTAAAACTATTGGAATTTTTGGAAAAGATTGTTTAACCTGGCGAGCGAAAGAATAAGGATCAAGTTCACCGATACGCTTCATGGTAATTATTAATTCAATATGATTGTCTTTTAAAATTGAGAAAGCTTCTGCAGGATTTTCAGCACCATATAGCCTAGGAGGATTACTTAAATGTAAATTTAAATATTCATCAAGTATCTGATCACCAAGTCTGCCATCTTCCTCGAGTATAAAACGTTCATATAAATTTGATACAATTAATACATTATTTATTCGATGCTTCATTAATGAGTGAAACTCATAAAATCTTGGTTCATAATAAATGCTATAATTTTCATCCTCGAGTGAAGGTTTAGAATTAGAATTTTCCATAATAAAGCCTAGTAAATATTCTTATATTAGTTGTGTCCAATTAAGAGGCATTCGAATTAAATAAATAAAGATTGGGAATTTTTTGTTTTCTTAAGAAAAAGAATTTTTAAAAAAGATTAAAAAGAATATTTAATAATTAAGGTATAAAAAAGGTTTAGACTACACCTTGGGCTTGCATAGCTTTGGCAACTTTTAAGAAGCCAGCTATATTAGCACCAACTACTAGATTGTCTTTAAAGCCAAATTTCTCAGCTGCATCAGCTGCATTTTTATGAATGTTTATCATTATTTGCTTGAGTCTGGCATCAACTTCTTCACGTGTCCATGCTAAACGTTGACTGTTTTGAGCCATTTCGAGACCAGAAGTCGCAACACCACCAGCATTAGCAGCTTTACCAGGTGCAAAAGCAATATTTTTATCTAAAAAGAATTTAGTAGCTTGTAAATCAGTAGGCATATTAGCTCCTTCACCAACAGCTTTGCAACCGTTTTTAACTAATTCTTTTGCTTCATCTAAATTAATCTCGTTTTGTGTGGCAGAGGGGAAGGCAATGTCAACATGAGTAGCTTCAATCCATGGTCGTTTACCAGCAACATATTTACTTTTTGGATATTTAGCTACATATTCTTTAATTCGTCCTCGTTTGTTATTTTTGAGATCCATGACGTAAGCTAATTTTTCTCTACTAATACCTTCTGAATCGTAGATATACCCATCTGAGTCACTGAGAGTAACAGGTTTACCCCCTAAATCAAGAAGTTTTTCAACGATATATTGGGCTACGTTACCAGAACCTGAAATAAAGCAGATCTTACCTTTAACACCGTCCTTTTCACCGCGATGCTTGAGCATTTCATCAACAAAATAAACACAGCCGTAACCTGTTGCCTCTGGTCGAATTAATGATCCACCATACTCTAAACCTTTACCAGTAAAAACGCCTTCAAATTTGTCTTTCAATTTTTTATAATATCCAAACAGGTATCCAATTTCACGACCACCAACACCGATATCACCAGCTGGTACATCGGTATAAGCACCAATATGACGATATAATTCGGACATAAAAGCTTGACAGAATTTCATTACTTCATTATCAGATTTACCTTTAGGGTCAAAATCTGAACCTCCCTTACCCCCTCCCATCATGAGACCTGTCAAAGAAGTTTTGGATAGCCTTGAACCAGTTTTGGACAAACATCCAGAATTTGTTGAAATTTTAGAAAGAATGGTTGAACCAGAAAGAGTAATTATCTTTCGTGTACCTTGGATTGATGATAAAGGTAAAGTTCAAGTTAATCGTGGTTTCCGTATTCAAATGAATAGTGCAATTGGACCATATAAAGGTGGTCTTCGATTCCATCCTTCTGTTTATTTAGGAATTCTCAAATTTCTTGCTTTTGAACAGGTTTTCAAAAACTCCTTGACAGGTCTCATGATGGGAGGGGGTAAGGGAGGTTCAGATTTTGACCCTAAAGGTAAATCTGATAATGAAGTAATGAAATTCTGTCAAGCTTTTATGTCCGAATTATATCGTCATATTGGTGCTTAT
>DAHXPE010000053.1 GCA_027364495.1 Candidatus Heimdallarchaeota archaeon
AAATTTTTGAATTTAATTAAGTATTTTAAATTTCTAGGAAAATTTTAATCACTAAACATAAAGAATTAACTTTTAAATATTTTAAAATAGATTTAAAGAATTGTAAAACTGATTTTTAAATAAATAAGATTAATTTAAGAAAAAAAAAATTAAACGGGGATTAAAAAAGTTAATTTATATATTCATATATTTTAAGATTCCAAATGTTTTTTTTCTAATCGTAGCATCGATTTATTAATAAATATCAATTTTAGCTTTAGAATAGTTGTATAAAAATTTTATAATATTATTTTTAAATTGATTGTTATTTTAACCATTTGCTATTATATAGGAATTGCCATGACTTTTTCGACAAAAAATAACTTTTGGAGTCCGTCTAAAGAATTTTTGGATGAAATATATAATTCTGCAAATATTAAGAAACCTAATTCGACTTTTAGTGAGTTAGTTAACAACTTAAACCAGCACGATTGGCTTTGGTCTGCTCTTGAGAAAAATCTTACTTATTCTTTTTTAGAATATGAAAAGAAAGGCTCAAAAATTGCTATAAATGGAAAAGGCAATATCATTGAAAAAATAATTGATATTAATTTAGAAATTAAGCCAAATGCTAATGCTATTGCAATGAATTATGATAATTCAGAAATTACTAAAGAGGTTACCTTCGAAGAATTAAATAAACAAATATGTAAGGTCGTTAACGGACTCAAAGATATTGGCTTTAAGAAAGGGGATATAGCATTAATCGCCATGCCAATGATACCAGAGGCTGTATACGCTTATTTAGGAATTATTAAAATGGGTGGAGTTTGTGTACCAATTTTTGAGGATTCTTTAACAACAGAAAAGATAGCAAAAATATCCAGAGAGGTACAACCAAAAGTTATCTTTACATTAGATTCAGTAACAGAAAATGAATCACTAGTGGTTTTAAAAGACGTTGTCGATTCAGCTGTTAAAAACATTCCAAGTGTCGAAATAATAATTGTTGTAAACTCTAGTGGAGAAGAAATAGGTTGGAAGATTAACAGAGATGTTTGGTGGGAAGATCTCATTGATAACCAGCAATTAGAGGAACCAGTTGATACCATTAATACAGCTGAACCTTATATGATTTTGGTTCTTGATATTCCTCAAGAAAAATTGAAAGATGAGGATTCTGTTAGCATCAAAGAACTCTTAGGATATTTATCGAAACATAAAGATTTTGCTAGTTTTTACTTTTTAATTAGTTTGATGGTCTATGGGAATTTAGAAGAATCAATCAAAATAAAATAATGCTCAGACTACTAAAAATAGAGTCATTAATACTTTTGTAGCACATAATTGCTTACGGAGGGGAAAAATTTAAAATTGTACAGAATATTATATATTATAGTTATTGGTGAATAAAATGAGCTCTTTAATTTGGACCCCAGATGAAAACAGAATAAATTCTTCAAATATGAATTCATTTACAAATTTTATCAATAAAACCTATAATTTAGGAATCGAAGATTATAGGGAATTATATCAATTTTCTATAGAAAGAATAGAGGATTTTTGGAAAGGTGTTTGGTTATTTACTGATATTATACATTCAAATCTCTTTGATAAAGTAATTGATGATATTTCAGTTTTTCCAGGGACAAAATGGTTTCCAGGAGCTCAGCTTAATTTTGCTGAAAACTTATTAAGATATAGAGATAATCAAAAAGCTTTGATATTTAGAGGTGAAGCAAAAAAAGAGTATTCATTAACCTATCAGGAATTATATCATGAAGTAGCAAAGATTGCGAATGGCCTGAGAGCACTAAATCTCACCGTGGGAGATCGAGTCGTTGGATATATGCCAAATATTATTGAAACTGTTGTGGCAATGTTAGCAACAGCAAGTATTGGATGCGTTTGGGCCTCTTGTGGAGCAGAACTAGGACCAGATGCAGTCATCGATAGGCTAGGACAATTAGAACCGAAAATTTTGTTTACAGTAGATGGGTATATCTATAAAGGAAAAGATCTGAATATTCTTACAAATGTGGATAAGATAACAAAATCAATTCCCTCTATTAAAAAAGTGATTATCCAGCCATTCTTAAATGAGAAACCAGTTATAGAATTAGTTCCAAATGCAATTTTGTATAAAGAGTTTCAAGCGAATCAGAAACAAGAAGCAATTTTTGAGCAGTTGCCATTTGATCATCCACTCTATATTATGTTTTCATCTGGAACAACTGGTAAGCCAAAATCAATGGTTCAAGGAGCAGGTGGGATACTATTAAATCATTTAAAGGAATTAATCCTACATTCGGATTTAAAGCGAACAGATGTAATATGCTATGTCACAAGCCCTTCCTGGATGATGTGGAATTGGCTTGTTTCTTCTTTGGCGGTAGGAGCAACAATTGTTCTTTTCAACGGTAATCCTAGTTATCCAGATTGGAAGTATATTTGGAATATAATTGTAAACGAAAAAATATCTATATTTGGAACAAGTGCAAGCTACATTAATTTTCTAATGAAAGAAAATTTAAGTCCTAAAAAGGAATTTAACCTGAATCACCTTCGAGAAATATCACAAACAGCTTCAGCATTATCAGAAGAAGGTTTTAAATATGTTTATTCTGATATTAAAGAAGATCTACACTTTAATTCAATTTCTGGAGGAACAGATATCAATGGTTGTTTTGCTGCAGGATCTCCTACCTTACCAGTTTATACGGGAGAAATACAGGCACCAGCACTTGGAATGAAAATACAATCCTACGATGAATTAGGTAAGCCAGTTTTGGATGAGCAGGGAGAATTAGTATGTGAAAGTCCATCACCTTCTATGCCAATTTATTTCTGGGGAGATGAGAGATATGAAAGGTATAGAAAATCCTATTTTGAGTTTTATCAATCAATAAATAAAAATGTCTGGCGTCATGGTGATTATATTATTATACATTCAAAAACAGGTGGTGTAACCTTTTTAGGTAGATCAGATGCCGTTCTTAAACCATCAGGAGTAAGAATTGGAACGTCAGAGATATATAACATTCTTGAGCAATTACCTGAAATAGAAGATTCGGTAGTAATTGGCCAACAATGGGAAGGAGATCAAAGAATCATTTTATTTGTTAAATTACGGGAAGGATATAAATTAAATGATAAACTGTGTAATAAAATAAAAAATGAATTAAAGGTTAAAGCTTCACCTAGGCATGTTCCATCCATTATCGTGAAAACAGAAGGAATTCCTTATACTTTTAGCAATAAAAAGGTTGAAATTGCAATTACTAATATAGCCCATGGAAGACCAGTGGTTAATACTGGTGCATTAGCTAATCCTGAGAGTCTAGATTTTTATAGAAAATATTTTTCTCGATAGTCTTTATTAAAGGGAAATTTTAATTCTATTTTTAATAAAATAAGGTTACAAAATGTATAAATAGGTAGCTCGGGATTAATTTTTTATTTTACTTTTCTAGTTTTCAAATAAATAATAATAAATCAAGACATAATTTTATATTCATAAATTTAGAGATTTCAGCTTCTTTTGTAATAATTTTCGTGTAATACTGGTCAATAATGGTATCAAAATTTTTGGAAAAAAGATATTTGCAATAACGATATAATTATAAAAATGAAAAATTAAGGTTTGACTAATTTAAGGACTTTTTTGACAAATATGAAAATCTTCTTATATCAATTTTACCAATGTTAATTTAATGAACGATCTTGATACTTTAATAAAAAAGCGTTTTACTTGTCGTAAGTATTCTGAAGAGTTAATCTCTATTGATGTTATTAAAGAATTAGCATCTAAGTCGTTGCTTGCACCTTCAGCTGATAATAGACAGGCCTTTCGTTTTTTTATTTTAGAAAAAAAAGATTATTACAAAGTGAGAAAATTAATAAAACAAGATTGGGCATTAAAAGCACCAATTTTGGTTTTCTTATTTTCCGTCCCCGAAGAAGCATATATACGAAGTTTTGATAATCGAACATATGATTGGATTGATGCAGCAATAGCGTTTGACCATTTTATTTTGTTATTAACTGAAGCAGGTTTTGGTTCAGCTTGGACAAGCACTGCTCTTGATCCAAAAGCGTTGATAGTTTCATTGAAACTTCCAAAATCTTGGGAGTTTATTGCATATACTCCAGTAGGCTTTCCATTGGAATCTACACCTAGTCAAGAACATAGACTGAGACGAAAAACTGAAGAACTAATATTGACAGAACCTCCCAATATTTCACAGTATTTAAAATAAACCACTTTTTAATACCTTACGAAGGATGGATAATTAACTTTCCATTTTATTATTAAAAAAGAACATTTAATGTAAAATGGTTCCTTTTTAGTTTACTTTAGGTTAGGAACCAACAACCTACATCCAAAAAAGTGCATTAAACACAAGATCCCTATTAGGGACTTAATAAGGCTAGCAAAAAAGGTACATTGAGATATTTACTTCAGAATTATCCTTGTTTGTAGTCTTGAAACTATCTTGACATTTTTTTATTTATAAATATTTTCCTACAATTTACGTATTTTGTTCAATTTATAATACTACATTTAAAAAAAATGTTAGAAAAAATGATTCCTATTTGGTTCATAAACAACAGGTCAGGAATCAAGGAACCTATATTCCAAAATTGTGTCATAGTACGTCCTAGGCGTACACACCACCCTCTTCGGAGGGTTCATTGGACGAATCGGAATAGTAAACCAATGTACAGATTCGTATTGTCTCAGTACTGAACTCCGATTATAAGTCCAATTATATCTATAGCTTATTTTAGTTTATAAAGATTTTGATGAGGATATAAAAATTAGTCCATTCAGTAGTTTATTTTTAACATTCGATTATCCTAATAAAGCCTTAAACTATTATTTATATAGTATTAAGGAAAATAATGAAAAAAAATGCAAAATAGAGTCTTAATTTGAAATAACTTTTTATTATTGTAGAATTCTTTAAATTAAACTCTTTGAATGAAATTTTAAGATTTAAAAAATAGCGGTATAGAAATTTAATTAAAAATCCAGTAAAAATATGGTTATAATGGATACTATTCAAGTTTCAAAAAATCAGTTCCAAATGATTACCATTCTCCTAAAATTCTTAGCTTCAGAAGAAAAGTTAGATTTAAATCAAGATTTGTTTTTGGTCAACATTTTTTGAATTAAAGAAATTTTT
>DAHXPE010000073.1 GCA_027364495.1 Candidatus Heimdallarchaeota archaeon
TCATCATGATTCCCTCGTAAATTTGAAACAAATTTATAGCTATTTGAAAGAATTAATTCCAAAACTTCGTTGTTTTGATTATTATATTCAATTAAATCGCCTAATGAAATAAAAGAATCAATTCCATGCTCTTTTGCAAAACGAAGCATAATTTCGAATGCTTGCAAATTGGCATGTAAATCAGAAAAAATTATAGTTTGACTTACTACTTTTTTAATTGCAGTATTCTCAATAAAATTGTTTATCTCATTATTAAAATGTGAAATAAAATGCTCTGTAATGCCATAACGTCGTAGTTTTTCAAAATCAAGATAATTAAGCATGATTTTCACATTTAGAAGAAATATTTATTATAGTATCATAGGAAATGGCTCATCTTTCAAATTATAAAACATCAACCAATTTATATTTTTGTAATTTTTAATAATTTACTCGACTTGCATTTTTTGAGAAACAAAAAAGCAGAAAAAGTGAGGAGTGAATTAATCAAACCGACTAAATATGAATAAATCACAAACTCACTTTGAAAATAAAGTTAAAACTTTCCTTGAAAAAGATTTCTATTTCACGAAACATGAGATTTCGATCCTTTGGGCAATTACATCAATTTTAATAGGTTCGAAGAATTTTAGCCTTTCAGAGGTTTCTCGCATTTACGGCAGAAAAATAGGCCGTAATTTATGTGCTCAAACTTTGAAAAAATTTTCTTATGTACAAGAACGTATTGTTGAACGGTTCCTTAATGAAGTTATATCAACAGGAACTGGGAAAACAAATTGGTATATCGTTATAGATGATACATTAGTTAACAAGACAGGTAAAACAATTTTTAGATCATTTAAATGGTATGACCACACGGTACATAAACAAATTCAAGCAATAGGTCTGGTTACACTTGTTTTAGTTATGAATAATCACCCAGTTTTTTTTATGCCTTTCATTCTTTCTTCACCAAAACAGGATCGCTTTTATGCAAAAACGCCTGACCAACAGCAAGGGATGAAAGCTCAAGCTTCTCAATCAATGCTTTCCTATGTCATTACATACCTTATTTCTCATAATGTCTCTAAAGAACAAATCTTTGTCGAAGCTGATTCCTGGTATGGCACAAAGAAAATGAGAAGGTTTATAGATGGTTTCGAAGTAAATTATCGACTCGATGGCAAAAACAATTTGAGCATAGAGATTCCCGATTTGGAGTCGATTAAACAGGCAAATGAAGTTAGACGAGGCCCAAAACGAAAGAATTTTATGAAAAATGTCAAAATTACGAGTTATTTTGGACCATGTGGAACATGGAATTCATTCCTTGATTTACAATCAGAAAGTAGAATATACTTTAAAATGGCTCAAGTTAATCTTAAAAAGGGAGGACAGAGCTTGGTGTATGCTTTTTGGGACGAACGGTATCAAAATCCAAAATTTATTCTTACTAACGTCAAAAGAATAAGAAGATCTAGTTCTAAAACTATTTATTATCAATATCAGTTAAGATGGATTATCGAGGTATGTCATAGGCAATTAAAGCAAGAATTTGGTCTTGGAAAAAGTAAAAATCGTGATGCATGGGTGGTTAGTGGCTTTATTGGTTTTGTTTGTCTTATATTTTCAATTTGGTGTTTTCAACAACATAATGATATGAAAACAGGAAAAGAAATAGTATGCTGTCCTACTTGGGCTAAAGAGTTTCATAAAGCTCAAATTATTCTTTTAGAAGGTTAAAGAAAATGTTTAATGAAATAAAAAGAAGGTTGTAAATTGAAAATTTAAAAGTGCAACTCAAGTTATTATTTAATTTCTCGGGTTTTAGAAAAAATACAGTTTTAAAAATGGAAAAAATTTGAAACTTATAACTTTAAGAATTATTTATTTTAATTTAAATTTCCTTTTTATTACAATCATTCCTACTAATCCTAAAAATAAAAACCCAAACCCAAACCCAGGAGTGGATTTATTGGTTTTGGAGGTGGTTGAACTATTACTAATTCCTGAAACATTATATATAATGGAAAATGCACTAGAATAAGGCATATAACCGTTAATATTTAATGTATATGAAATTGGATAGGTAGATTTTGTAAATGAGAATCCTGAATTAGTAGTTATTTTTAAAGTAACATTTACCTGTCCTCTTGCTGGAATAAAAGGTATTTGTATGTCTGTTGGATTAATTCCAAGACCATCACTTGAAGAAACTTTTAAATCAGCATTCCTCAAAGGAAATCCAAAATTTGAATTTATTTGAATTATAATTATATTACTGGATGAATTTGGATCGAGTTTAGATTGGTTAAATAGATTTACAGTAATAAAGTTGGAAAAGATTGATTTCAAATCAATTGAAATTGTATAAGTTTTTGTAGTGAGTTTTCCATCCCATGATAATGAGAGTGTAAATATTTCACTTACTTGAGTATAAGTTGCAGAATGATCAAGGTTTATGGTTACATTATCTTGACCATTTTTGATATCTGTTGCATTGATTGCAATAGTTTTTTGTGTAAAATAACCACCGAAAGGACTCACCGTCAAGCTCATAGGATTCATTGGGGTTCCGTTATAAAACTCTAATTGAACCATGATACTAAATTGTTTAATTAAATTGTTATAAACAACCGTTAAGGGATTTCCATTTAAGTCTAATAAATTAATATTTACAGAAGGTGGATAAACACTGATTGATTTAGATATTGTTGGACTATTTACAGAATCATAAGTTATATTCGCATAAATATTCGCTGAGTTTGAATTATAACTAGCTGTTACCGGAGCATATAATACTTGTTGATAATTAGTCAATGGATAAGTATCTACTGCATTTACCGTTAAAACTGTCTTTACTAAACTATTACCACTTCCAGATACCACTATGTTGAAGTTCGATTGCGGTGCCCCTCCTGTGAAGTTATACTGCACAGTTATTGGATATGTGGTATTCAGATACGGATAAAGACTCTTATAATTGCCTTTTGTATCGGGAACAATGCTAAACTGTAATTGTAAGCCTTTTGATGATAGTATATTAAAATAAACATTTGTTGTTTCATCCACTGATCCTGACGTTGCGGTTTCTGTTATCTGCAATAATCCCGAATTCCTTGGTGTTATTGTAACATTAAAGATCGTTTCAGAGTTGATAGCAAGGTCAGAATTATTTGTATAAACATAATAACCATTTTGGTTTGTCAATGTTACCCCTCCTAATCCGACTAAGGTATAAGAATTATCATTTAAGAAACTAATTTGTGTCTGGCTTGTAGTACTAGCACCTCTTGGAATGAGCATCACTTGCATAATAGTACTTGAATTATAGGATAAATCTATAACATCCGGTAAAAATTTCGTAAGTACTTGTAGACTTAATCCTTTGGTTATGTTGGCTGATTCAAAAACTGATAAAGTAATATTTTGTATATTACTTTTAGCGTATGGTATTACAAATCCCCAATGATTTGGATCAAGCCAAGTCATCGTTCCAGTGGTCCAAGTTGAACCATCTGTTGTATAGCTCAATTGTATTTTATCAATTGAGGCATCAAGATCAGTTGCATTAGCATAAACAATTGTTCCGGCAGTTTCCATGTTATAATTAGATGGAAAAGTGACATTTTCATATCCAAAATTTACTATCGGTTTATAATAATTTCCATATAAAGAATCTAAAACTTTAAATGGAT
>DAHXPE010000074.1 GCA_027364495.1 Candidatus Heimdallarchaeota archaeon
AAAAACTGACTAATTTACTTATTCAGTCTACCAATAATATTTAAGTTTATAAATATTTATTAAATTTCAAATCTAGATAAATCGAAAAAGTGCCTGAATGATGAGAAGTTCTAATTTTTTATTTCGTAGTCAAAAATTGTCGTCTAACATTCCGTTAAATATCCTGTTATAGAATAATTTCCAAAAACGCTAATGTATATGAAAATATCGTTCATAAAGTCATTAGTCAGTAGCAATTAGGTATAAAGGTATTTAACATATTCAAGTCGATTTTCACCTTTTTAATTAATGTTAATAAATTTTAATTAGCTTTAATATTTTTTAAACCTGTTAAATGCACATCTCTGTAAATATAAGCTAAAATTTTTTTTTATTTTCCCATTATAAAAAAAATTTTAAAGAATTACTGTTTTTTATTATTTTCAAGTAAATTTATGTATTAAAGGCAAATAAATTGGGTTATTCAGATTTTTATAGTCTTTTCTACATTTTCATTTTCAAAATTCAAATCATTAATATAATATTAAAAAAATTTGAAACTTATATTTCGCCGAGTTTTATTGAAAAATCTGGTCAATATGATCGATATGGGCATCGAAATGCCGCTAGATCATTCTGAGTCTTGTGCTAAGAAATGGCTGTAAAATTGAATAAATCTAAGATATTGGAAAAGATTCCAGTTGTATATCGTTTTTGTAAAGAAACCTTCCATTGTGTTGGCAATTATTTCTAGGTTTAAGGAAAATCTTATGTTAAATCAGACTAAAAAGAAAAAATTTCTTCTTTTTTATAACTTGAAAAGAATTGGTATTTAGAGGAAGAATAAATTGGTTATTAGGTCAAAAAACTAATCCAAGTCAAAATGATTTAAGAAAAATAACATGTCGAAATAGAGAAACCGAGAAAAACATTTACGATAATTACCAATGACATATAATCATCAGCTAAAATGTTCGTATCCAGGTATGCCCATAAATGGCCATGAAGTTTTTTTCAGATATATAAAAAGTAATTTAAAAATTACACATTTTCTAAGTCAAGATCGGACTGCTGTTCGTGATTGTTTTTTTTTTTTGCCCTTAGTATATTTTGTATTCAATTAATAAATCTTGCTGCTAGATCAAAAGAAATAGCAAGTCTGATGATGAGGAATGAAACATTTGAAAAGCTTTTACCTTTAGCAAGATCTATATTGAAATTATGGATGTCAAATTTTACTGGTTCATGGAAATTGTAGTATATCCGCTCATAAGAGCACTTCTGAAACTTTAATATCCGTAAAAATTTATCTATTTATTCATTATGATTTATTTTACTCCAGATATTACTAATAAATTATTAATTGATTCCTAATATTTAATTGATAGAAAAAAGTAATGCCTGCTCTCCTTACACGAGGTGAAAAAAATTAATCCCACTTAATTCAATAAGTTTACTATAAAGAAGTTTCGAGATTTTATTAGTAAAGGCAAAATGAATCCAAACATTTCCTTACATGAATTTATTAATTCAAATCTAAAAAGGTTTCCTTGGTATTATTCGATTGCACCTACGTCTTTATTAGCTGTTTTCGATGTTCTAGCGGCTGCCCATGTCAAAAGTTGGTCTGGTATAGAATGATGGTCTTTTGATCATTTCACTTTTAAAAAGATACATTGTTTTTTTTAATACTGGTCTTTTTTCTCTACGTTTGTTTACTGAAGATTTTTCTAATCATTTTAACAAAGTTGAGATAAAATAACGATTTTTTACTGATTTTGATGACAGTCTCGATAAAAGATATGCACAAGTGATTCTTGGTATATTTCCAATCCATTAGAGACTTTATTAGACAGACAAGGTGAGAATTATGAACTCGGTTGTAAAAATAATGCCAAAATTAGCTTATTTGGCCAAAGATATAATATTGATTCTCTTCAGGAAAGAATTCATTCTTGGAAACAATCTTCAGATCCAATTACTAAATCAATTGTTTATTACAAGTCAAATACATTTTATTTCTCGACTTATGGAAGATTAGGAGTTTTTATGATGTAAAGAAGTTCAAATGATAAGATTCACTATAACGTATCAAAAAAAGTAAAAATAACCATTCAAACTTTCCGTTTACTATGGAAAGATCGTTGGTGGGTTGAAGCATTTCGCAAATGTGCTAAAAAGTGTTTTGATCCTGGAAATAGTTATTCAGGACGCAAGGAGATCAACATTGCTCATTGGACTATAGTAAAATTGTTTTACCAGTTTTTACTATTATAAACGTGAACAAAATAAAAATTATCCTCATAGACAATGAACATGCTCTGAGAATTGTATTGCGCTGAATATGATATAAGAAGTCCGAAAAATTTGTTCGGAAGAAAAAGCAATTTATTTTACAAAAAGAAAAATTTTAGGATGTAATGTCACAGGCTTGTTTAACATCTTGAAAAATTTTTGTCTTAATTTTTAATATAACTAATTTTGTTTATTAAATATTGTCACAAGTTGGTATTTCGTTATACAAAATATTTTTAACAAAAAATAAAAATACTATCATAATGATTTTTATATGAAAATAAATTTGATTAATTCTCTAATTTTTATTAGGGCCTTTAAAAGGACCTAGTTAGCAAGAAGTAACGAATTGGTCTTCATATAAATTTCAATTAGAAAAAAAAAGTGATAAAATGAAAAAGATTTTTTATTTAGGATTTTTTATCATCCTAGGATTCATGGTCTCGTCTCTTGGAGCCGTTACGTCCATGCCTGCCCAGACGAGTGTAACAAATCCTGGAGTTTTTGTCAGTGAAACGTCATCCATAGCTCCATCTTTTTTGGATCCAGCAACTGACTATGAAACCCAGGGTGGTGGCTACATTCAGCTGATGTATGATGGATTGTTTTCTTATGTGAACAATTCCTTAACACAAACACAACCTGATTTAGCCTTTAACAATTATACCGTTTCTACCAATGGTTTAGTTTATACTTTTTATCTCCGAACTGGTGTCACATTTGCATTACAACCAGGTGAACGAACTGGCCAACCATTCAATGCCTATGTCATGCAATATTCAATTGACAGAGCAATTTTAATGAATGATCCATCTGGTCCAGCTTGGATGATTGATCAATGGATTAAAGGTGCTGGAGATGTTTTAGGTACAACTGATATGAACCAATCTCAAGCAATTACCTTCCTTAACCAAAAATCAGTATTGGCATTAAATGCTAACACACTTCAAATTACTTTGGGTGCAGCTTTCGGTGGTTTTATCCAAACCATTCAATTCCCAGTTGCAGATGCAATTTCATCAAAAGCAATTATTTTACCGCCAAATTTAGTAAATGCTTCAGCAATAGCATACAACGAATTCTTACCCAATAAAAAATGATCAGTTGGAACGTACAAAATTTCACTACTTAAAATATTACCGCCGACTTGTGCCAATAAATATTGAATAATAAAGGTTGTCTTACCAACTCCGCGCTGTCCAATTAAAATGGAAAAATGTTCTTTAAAACAAGCAG
>DAHXPE010000079.1 GCA_027364495.1 Candidatus Heimdallarchaeota archaeon
CTCCTAATGAAGTAGATACTTTAAAGCCTTTTTGATTTCCCAACATTTCAGCATTTTCAAGGTGAGCTTCATCAAAAAAATTTACTTTATTGAGACGGGCTTTGGTCGTCTTGTCATAGACTTCGAAACTATTAGTAAATACTTTAACTGAAACATCAACAGCTGGTAAATCAAGCTCTTTAATTTTAGCTCCATTCAATTTTCGACTTTTTTCTTCAAGTATCTGAAGCCATTGAACAGGTGTGATATTATTTGCGTCTTCAGTAACCACTCGTTCCTCATGAAACTCTTCGTATCTTTCCACAGACTCAATTTCAAATCCTATTCCAACACGGATACCATTTGGATGAATATAACCAGTCCTAACAATACTTTTAACTCTTCTTTCTACGTTCAATCTAGTTACATTACTAGTATCCATGGGATAATAAATTCTCAATCTTTTTTCTTCAGGTTTAAACCAAACGAACAAGGTTTTGTAGTTCGGAATAATATCAGAATAATGGAACTCATCAGTGAAAATTAGGAAGAAATCATTCAAAAATATCATCACCATGTTTCTTTTAACTTATTTTTTTTATTTTATTCTTTTTTTATTTAAAGGTTCTACAATTATTTTCTTGAATTTTCGATTGTTAATTATTTGGAAGGCCATATTTTTTCGAAATTAAATTCCCTATCATTTGAAATATTTCTTCAACATTTAATCCTGTCTTACTACTTGTAGGGAGATAAAATTTTATTTGCGAATATAATTCCTTAAAATTTGAAATCATTTTTTGTTTATTATAGTTTAATATATCGTTTTTTGTGGAAATTAAAATATAAAATAAAGGTTTTTGAGAATATTTATTTAAAATTTCAATCCAGTCCTTTAATTTTTCTAATGTAGCATCATCAGTCGCATCGAAAGCTAAAATCACACCTTCGGTTCCAACGACATAAGAAGGCAAAATTGCTCTGAATCTATTTTCGCCTGCTATATCCCAAATTTGAAGGATAATTTCATTTTCAATATCTGTATCTTTACCTAATTGAACAGTTTTCAATGAAAAATCGACACCAATTGTTGCCATTGTAACATCCATAAATTTCCCATCGACAAAACGTCTAATTAATGTAGTTTTACCAACATTTTTTTCACCAACAACTAAAATTTTAAAAACTGGGCGACTTTGACTCATATTAACAGTCTCTTATGCAGTAAACTTGATTAAATTATTAAATTATTCCTTTGAAATTGAAATTGCTTCTAAATATAAATGTACTAGTAATAATTAATTATTAACTTAAATTTAAAAAAAATTAGAAAATATCACATCCTTTTTTTTAACTTAAAATTTTTTATTCTATATACTTTAGGACTAATCGATTTTTAAATTAAAAACTGCTTGGAATTTATAATCATGAATAATAATGAAAACTATTGTAAATCATTATTCTATGGACAAGAAACAGAAATTGGCACATTTCTTTCGGTAAATAAATTTGAAATACCTGAATCGAGGACTAATTTTGTTCCTGATCATTCAGTGGAACCTGAACATGTTAAAATTGAGATTAATTTTGATTTTGCTAAAGAAATGGTAACAACAACTACAACTTTTAACCTTGTTGTTAAGAAAGAAATAATTGACAAAATATCTTTAGATGCTAAAAATTTGACCATTCATGAAACTATTATAGGTGGAATTGCACAAAATTTTGAAAACAGTGGTAGAAAGCTTCATGTTTTCGTAAAAGAACATTTTGTAAGAGGAACAAAATTTCAACTTCAAATAAAATCAAGTGTTGAAAAGCCAGCAGCAGGTGTTTATTTTGTCAAACCATCATTAGAATATTCTCAAAAACACATGCATGTTTGGACACAGTGCCAAGATGAAGACGCTAGTTATTTTATTCCTTGTTTTGATCATCCGAGTTTTAAGCAAACAAGTGAAGTGATTATAAATAATATCCCTAATGGTATGATAGCTTTAAGTAATGGAAACTTAGTTAAAAAAACTGATTCACTGTATCATTATAAATTTGATGTTCCTCATAGTATCTATTTGATATCCATTGTTGTTGGTGATTTTAAAGAGATTTCTGATAGTTGGGATGGCATTCCAGTTTCATTTTATGTACATCCCTCAAGAATTGAGGATGGTCATAGAGCATTTGATAAAACAAAAGAAATTGTTCAATTTTTCAGCGAATTCACTGGAGTAAGATATCCCTATCAAAAATATTCTCAAATTGCTGTTTCAGATTTCATTTTTAACGGAATGGAAAACACTACTGTGACCACTCAAACAGATCTTACATTACATGATGAGCGTGCTCATTTAGATTTTTCAAGTATTGGATTAGTTGCACACGAATTAGCACATCAATGGTTTGGTGATTTGCTAACCTGCAAAGAATGGGCACATGCTTGGCTTAATGAAAGTTTTGCAACTTACTTTCAAGTATTATTTTTTGAACATGATTTAGGAAAAGATGAATTCGATTATGATTTGCTAAATAAAGCTGAAGCTTATTTTAATGAAGATTCCAATAATTATAGAAGACCAGTAGTTTACAATAAATATGCTGAGCCCATTGATTTATTTGACGCTCATTTATACCCAGGTGGCGCTTGGCGATTAAACATGCTTAGAAAAATGTTTGGAACAGAAGAATTTAGGCGGGTGATTAACTATTATGTAGAACAAAATAAATATAGTAATGTTGAAACAATTGATCTACAAAGAGCTTTTGAAAAAGTAACAGGAACGAATGTTGATTCTTTTTTTGATCAATGGCTGTATAAAGCTGGTTATCCAGTTATTGAATTCGATTATTCTTGGAAAGAAAACTCTAACCAACTAGAATTGCACGTTCAACAAACTCAAAATATTGAGGAAATTCAATTATTTAAATTCATTGCTAAAGTGAAAATTGTCTTCGAAAATGGGAAAGAAAAGATAATAACTGTAGATATAAAACAAAAAGATCAATCTTTTTACATTTACCTAGATGAAAAACCACTTTTTGCATCGTTTGATTATAATAATGCCATTTTAAAGAAATTATCGATTAAAACTACTCCTGAGTTTTTGAAAAATCAAATTAAATCAGATTCTGAGATAATTGGTCGCATAAATGCTGTCCAATCGTTAGCAAAAGAATCAACATTAGAAAATATTACTTTCTTGGGTGAAAAACTTAATACTGATCTGTTTTGGGGTGTAAAAGCTAGAATAGCTCAATCCTTAGGCGCTATTGGTGGACAAGAAGCTGAAAATCTTTTAATTGCTGCTCTTTCAGAACCTCATCCAAAAGCTAGAAGAGCCATCGTAGATGAACTTCATAATTTCCCAAATTCATTAAAAAGTGCACAAGCTTTAGAAAATATATTGAAAAATTCTGATTCAAGTTATTTTGTCGAATCAGAAGCATGTAAAAGTCTAGGTTCATTAAAAAATCCATTATCACTCAATTTATTGACTAAACAACTTGAAAAAGAAAGTTATTTAGATGTTATTCGACAAGGAGTATTAGAAGGTTTAGCTTCTATTCAAACAATTGAATCTTTTAAAACAATTTTAGAATGGACCAAAATTGGTAAGTCAATCCAAGCTAGAACGACTGCCATTATATCACTTGCTAAACTAGGGAAACTAATAAATCCTGATGTGACTTTCGATCATCTAGCATTTCTTTCACAAGAAAACAATTTTCGAATTAAAATGGCAACTATTGCTGCTTTCAGAATTCTCTCCAATAAAAAAGCAATTGCTTATTTGACTAAGTTTCAGGAAACAGAAGCCGATGGAAGAATTAAAAAAAATGCATATTTTACAAAACTAGCAATTCAGAAAGATTTAGAACGACCACAAGAATTAGATATACTTAAAGATGAAATTGATAAACTGAGAGAAGAAAATCGAGAAATTAGAAATTCTCTTAGCAAATTAATGGCTAAATAATGCAATTTTTTAAAATTTAAATATGAATAATTCATATTTAGCTAAAGATCTGAACGATATCTTGATCTATTAATTCATGCTCTGATCCCGCTCTTTGACCATCAAATTTCATTGATGGACCCCAAATTTTAGCATAACGAAAATTTTTTACAAAATTACTTCCTAATTTTTCCGCTACCTGTGTTACAGTTGATCCTTTCTTTAATACAATTGGTTTAGACGCGACTTCTCCTTCATCATTTCTTGTGTACACACGTATAAAGCCTATAGTTTGAAATAATTGTTCAGTTATGATTTCAGGATTATTAACTTTTGAACCAGAGAATTTAATAGACACCGGCACGATTTCGAAACGGTTTGGATAATTTTTGCTTACAAATTGCTTTAATTTTATGAAATTTCCCTTTGATGCTGGTGCATCACCTTTAGTGGCCACTATGACAGCATGTAAAAAAATAGATTTGATTCTCAAAAATTCAAAGAGTTCCTCTTCAGTAACTGGTTCAGTTAAAGATATGATACCGCTATTAATTCGCAGATTTAGTAACAATAGT
>DAHXPE010000091.1 GCA_027364495.1 Candidatus Heimdallarchaeota archaeon
ACAACCGTTGCCAAAAAATGCCTACATAGTTGGTCTAGTCAATAGTTGTATCCTCTGGTTATTATTTTCAGTCGATCATTGGGGCCTTGGTTTTAAAGCTAAGGATGAATTTTCGATTTTTTATTCAGGGACTAAATTAAATGATCTTGCAGCATTTGATTCCAAGGTACTTGAGAAAGAATCTGATCTTATTTTACCATACAGATTATTTAAAGGTTTTTCAAGAAAATTAGATTTTGATAAATTAACTTTTCGTCAATTACTTGAGATTTTAAAAAATGATTGGTCCAAATATAAAGAAAATACTCCTGAAATTATATTTCAACCTTTTTCCATTGACGAATTGTTCACTTACTTTAAAAGAGCCTTATTCACTTAATTCTACGAAGAAGATTGAATACCTATTGCTGCCTTACTTCTGGGTTTTGAACCGACTAAAGTTAAATATATAATAGCAAAAAGCAACATTCCACCACCAATTACATAGTAAATAGTTATTGGTTCACCTAATATAAGCAATCCAAAAATTATTGCCCCTAAGGGTTCTCCAAGTAGTAAAATTGCAGAACGAGATGATTCAACGTAACGGCTTGCTATCATTATCAATCCATATGGAAGTACAGATCCAAATAGCCCTAATGCAATTCCTAAGGCCATTACAAACAAAGAATTGTATATTGAAAAAGAAAATGTATTTATCAAGGGATCAATAGGTAATATAGTCATAAAAAACAAAATTGGAATGAATGTTATGAGAGCCCAAATAAGAACGAAACTAATACTTACCAACGGTGAAATCTGTAATCGATTGTTCCGAGACAATCTTCCTACGATCAAATAGATAGAATAGAATATACCATTAAGCATAGCGAAAAAATCACCTACAATATGAGTGAGAAAAGAGCTAAATTCCCATGGTCGTATTAAAATGAAAATTCCAAAAAATGCAATGACTAGGGAAATAATTTTTTCCTGACTAAATTTTTCCTTTAAGATCAGTGCTCCAAGAATCAATGTAAGTAAAGGATGAATTTGTACAAGTAGTGCTGCCTCACCGACAGGTGTATCTAGTGCTATTGAGATAAAATATACCATAATCATGATATTAAGAATTAATCCTTGAATAGCATAAAAAAATTGATTGTTTTTGGTTAGGGCATTTGCTATTTCCTTTCTTGAGCCAAATTGAAAGGTTATAATTATAACTAGAATGCTAAAAATAGCACCAATAACTGCTCTAATAAACACCTGTTCTATGGTTGATACGTTATTATTCCTTAAAATGACATTTATAATTGGAATATTGCCAAATGAAAGGCCAGCTATTATTAATAAAATTTCAGATCTGTATTCGTTAGTTTTAGCCATAAATTACCTGATTTGAGAAATTAATTTCTTACTTTTATGAATAGAAATTTGATTAACAACTGGAAATTTTTCCCTAAAAATAAATTATTAAAAGGACTAGGATACTATTTTGTAGAATAAATATTTTGTATCAAAGATCATCTTAAATTCCTAAGATGACTGAATCCAGTATTTATTTCGGTGAAAATAAATTTGTCATCCAAAAAAACATTTTATGTCAAGAATTTAATTATCGAAGATGATTATGCAACGATTTCAGGAGATAAAACAATCATTGAAGCATCTTTAATGATGAAGGATAAAGAAATTCCTGATTTGGTTGTTTTAGACAAAGAGAACAAAGTTTTAGGAGTAATTGCTGACCATGATATTGTTATTTCTGCTGTGGCGAATGGTAAGGATCCCAAATCCACCAAAGTAATTGAAGCAATGTATAGAATTGATCCAGTTGATCTTAATACGCCAGTTGAAGTTGCTTTCCAGCGCATGCAACAATTAAAAGTTACATTAGTTCCAGTTGTCGATAATGGATCTTTAAAAGGTGTTGTTACAATAACAGATTGCTGGGGATATATTCCAGATAAATATGAGGATTATAAAGGTTTCTTAGCTGTTAAAGACCCGCAATTTGATAACTATTGGTTTACTATCCTTTTTACAGTACTTTATTTCTTCTTTGGAATAGTTTCTCCTATTGTGGGATTTGTTGGTTTCCTGAAATCTACCTTAAATATTTCAGGATCAATTAATCCACCGGTAACTTTTTATTTATTTGATGCCCACGGTGGAGGCTATTTAATTAATTATCTGGATTTTGGTAGCAAAAATCTAATCTTAACCATAATATCCCTTTATAGTATTGTTTATGTTTTCTTAGGTCTAGTAACGACTATTGCGGTTATTCAATGGGCTTATGGAGATTATAAAATGATTAAACATAAACAACCGTTGCCAAAAAATGCCTACATAGTTGGTCTAGTCAATAGTGGTATCCTCTGGTTATTATTTTTAGTTGCTTATCTAACAGGCATAGCTCGAACCGGATCCGTGTCCTTTGACTATTTTGGATTGTTACTAGCCTTGTTTGCATTACTTTGCTTAACAATAGGTGTTTTTAGAGATTTTGCATTCAAATCAGCCCAGGAGGTTAGTCATTAATGCCAAGAGGCGGTGGTGGTTTCGGTGGCGGCGGATTCGGAGGTGGCCACGGTGGTTTTGGTGGAGGTTTTGGTGGTGGTGGATTCGGTGGAGGTGGACGTAGAGGCGGTTCACCTGGTTTCAGATCTGGTCCATCTGGTGGTTCACCTTTTGGTCGAACTGGTGCACAACGTAATGTTTCTCGAGGTCCAGGTGGTAGAAATTATTATGGCCGTCATGACGGGTACTATGGTGGTAGATATGGTCGAGGCTGGGGTTGGGGAGGAGGTTGGGGCGGCTGGGGTTGGAGAGGAGGTTGGGGATGGGGTTACACACCATGGTATGGTAGAGGTTATTGGTGGTGGGGAAATCCTTTTTCCCCATGGTATTATTCACCGGTTTATATCGGTGGCGGCTTCATACTATTAATATTAATGTCACTATTAATTATTCCATTGGTTGGAATAATGGCAGTGCCATATCCTACTTCAAATTCTCAGGATATCACCTATTCTAGTACCGAGACTATTAATTATAACGAATATTTCTATGAGAGCGAGTACTTGGCTAAAGGAAATACTATGGATTATACTGTTCAATCCAATGGGCCAGTTTCATTCGCTATTTGGAATCAACCGTTCTCAAATTTTCCGGTATCAACAACGCGGCATTCAGGGACTATGGCTGATTCATTTGTCGTTAATACAGGTGATAATTATAAATATGAATCGTTTTATCTCTATACCGGAGATTCTGTCTCTTATAATTATACCATTCAAAATTATGGGTTAGATTTTTTTATTGCAGATGGACCTAATTTTCAAAATTGGAATAATTATCAATCAGCTACATTATACAACCAGTCTTCAAGTTTACAGAATCCTGGAAATTACAATGGATCATTTATTGCACCTCATAACCAAGATTGGTATTTAGTTTGGTATAATGCTGGTTCAAGTGGTTCTGACGCTAGTGTATCTGTTTCGATTGCCTACTCTATTTCAAGTTTGGATATGACACAGGCACCTGTTCATGTTATTGATACCACTAATGTTCCTCAGGGAACTTTTAAAGCCCCAACAGCTGGTACCTATTATTTCTTTATCTATTTTGATCCTTCTTTTAGCCCAGCTCAAAGTGTTGATACTTCATTCAAGATTGTCTACCATCAGGAGTTATCTTCAAACCAAAGATGGCAACAACAATCTTTAATACTTGAAATTCTGGCAGTTATCATTATCCTTTTACTTGTCCTAGCAATTGTTCAAAGAATTAATGCTAAAAAATATGAAAAAAATAAAAAAACACAACCTGCAACTGGACAAACCGAAGGACAAACACAAGGGCAAACTCAAGGGCAAACTCAAGGACAAACAACAATTCAGCAGTCAGTACCAAATGTGAACCAGCCATCTAATGTTTCAGGGTCTAATATAGACGTTTATTCACCACAGAACACTCAAAATTCATCAAGTACTAATTCAAGTAAGAAACGATGCCATGTCTGTGGTAATGCTTATTTTGAGACTGATGTTTATTGTCCTACATGTGGTACTAAATTGATGGGTAGAGATTATGGCGTTCCGACACAGACAACACCTTTTGGTTCTCAAAATTGTGCTGTTTGTGGAACTTATCTTCCTCCCAATGCTAAATTCTGCCCTGATTGTGGAACTCAGGTAAAATAATATAATATTTTTCAAAAAATTTTTTTAAACTATAAATTTTTTTAACTTATATTTTTCTATGTATTCAAGATATAATTCTTCATCTATTTCTTCAGCTCTATTCAAAGCATAATTATATCCTTCTTCATTACCTACGTGATTATATGCTCTTGCTAAGTCTAAATGAAGTAGAGCTGTATTTTTGAAATATTTTATTGCTTTAAAGAAGTTTTCAATTGCTTCTTCATATAAATTTTTGTTTAATTGTTCTTTTCCAATTGCATAATACACTGAAAAAGCTCTTGAACATTTTGGACATCTAGTTATTCCTATGTAATTGTTATCATCTATTTCAAATTCACAAAATGGGCATAACAGTTTTATCAAACCACTAGTCGAAAGCTCTGGAACACGATAGAAATCTTTTTGTCAAAATTTTAGGGCAGTGTCCAAATAAAGGTAGAACTTCATTGTATTTTAACCTAATCTTATTCATAAAAATTCTGAAAGATATTCCACATATTATCCACAAATGAAAATTTTTTTAAAATGATTAAAAAGTTGTTATTTATTAGAAATAAGCTTTATAGCTAATTTACCGTCTAAAAGAATACGATCTCTATGACAAATGATAATTTCAGAGTTACTCCATGGGATGTAACTGGAAAAGTTGATTATTCTAAATTAATTGAACAATTTGGAACAGAACCTATTACAGATGAATTAATTGAACGAATCAAAAAACATACAGGCAATGATCTTCATTTTATGCTCCGAAGAGGAACATTTTTCACTCATCGAGATATGAATTGGCTTTTAGACGAATATGAAAAAGGTAATCCCTTTTACTTATATACAGGACGTGGCCCATCTGATCATATACATATAGGTCACCTAGCACCTTGGATTTTTACAAAATGGCTTCAAGATAAGTTTGATGTAAAACTTATTTTTCAATTAACTGATGATGAAAAATTTCTTTTCAAAGAAAATCTTTCACTTGAAGATACTCATCATTATGCCATTGAAAATGCCTTAGATGTAATAGCTCTTGGGTTCAATCCAGACAAAACTGAAATTATTATTGATACTGACAATGCTAAAACATTATATAATGCAGCTCTTCCTATTTCGAAAAAAATAACTTTCTCCACAGTTAAAGCATCATTCGGTTTTGATAATGCTACTAATCTTGGCCAAATATTTTATACCTCTATTCAAGCTGTTCCTGCTGTTCTTGAAAGTATCAGACAGGGTAAAAATGTTCCTTGTTTAATTCCTCATGGAATTGATCAAGATCCACATTTTAGAGTTTCTCGTGATGTTTTTCCAAAACTTGGTTTTTTCAAACCTGCTTCCATTCAATGTCGATTTTTACCTGGTCTTGCAGGTGAAGATGGAAAAATGAGTGCATCTGAACCTAAATCAACACTTTTTACAAATGATTCTCCAAAAACAGTTAAAATGAAAATAGGCGCTGCATTCAGCGGTGGACAACCAACTATAGAAGAACACCGCAAACTCGGAGGAAACCCAGATATCGATGTGAGCTTTCAATGGTTAAAAATACTTTTTGAGCCAGATGATAAAAAATTAGCTGAGTTAGAAGCCCAATATAGAACCGGATATCTCTTGTCAGGTGAATTGAAAGCTTATCTCATAAAAAAGGCTAATGATTTTCTTGAAATCCATAGAGCAAAAAGAGAAAAGGCAAGAGATCAATTAGACAAGTTTTTACTCAAAGATTAATTTTTTTATAGTTATTTCTTCCTCATTTCGTTTTCCCGAATTGTCTTTATCAAAGACTTTTCTTTAAATTTTGACCAGTTAAATCCTGCATACATTTTTCGTTCCAAACCTGGATCTTTCATTAAAGCCTCGATAAAAGCATGAAACCAATGCTTAAACAGAAGAGATTTCCGAAACCATGCTTTTCCAAATTCATAAACTGTTTCATTAAAATTTAAATCTGTTATTTTTATTTGTTTACTAATAAAATAAGCAATATATTGCAATTTTAATTTTGAATCTTGACTATTTGTCAAATATAAGCGAAGACTTGTTTGTATCAATCTTCTAAGATTTGTTCCAACATCTTTGCTATCCCATTGATCAGTTGAAAGAATATTCTTTAATTCCAAGTCAACTGATGTAAATAATGCATTTTCTTTCTCAATTATACTATAATCAATGACAATTGTTTCATTTAACTCAATAATTATCTTATTATAATTTAATTGATCATCTGGACTATAACTCCTCCATGTTATAAAATCACATGCCCTACTTTGAAGAATCAAAAAAAGTTTGAACCAATGTTTGCTATAATAAACAAAAAATAATCCTATATCAGTATTTGGGGGTAAAAAAGAACAAAATTTATTTTTTAAATACTGAAGTCCATCAGCTGCTTTTTCAGATCCAACAACAGCTGAATCAAAAAGATTATGATGTAGTTGAGCTAAAGCTTTGCAACCAACATCTAAAGATTTAGAAAAACTATTTTTCAAGGTGGAATCCATAGTATTATGAAGTTCTAATAATTCTTCTTCCTTTTTTCGTTTTAAATGTTCTTCCCGTTCTTTAGACTTGTCTTTATCTTCGCCTAACCATTTTTTCACAAGTTTTTCTGACATTTGAAAACTCACAACGGATTACGAAATTTTTTGTTTTTAATATTTTGAACTTTGTTTCAACAAAGATTTAAACATTTTATAATTAACTATTTTATAATTTTATAATTTCTAGGCAATCTTTGTGAGCTATTTTCTTATTTAATAAATGTGTTTTGCTCTGAAAATATATTTACGAATTTCTTCAGCAATAAAGACTGAAATAGACATCGCCAATATTATTGCCCAATCCGTTAATGATAATGGTACTGTTCTAAAAATTTCTTGCAGTGGTTTTAGATAAATAACGCACAGATGGATTGATGCTGTCAGTAACAAGGCACCCCAAAGATATTTGTTTGAAAAAACTCCTACTTTAAAAAGTGAGTCTCTTTCGGACCTGCTAGATAGGGCCATAGCTTTTTGAAAGAATATTAACACAGTAAAAGCCATTGTTTGTGCTTTAAAAATTGTGCCTCCAATAACAGCACCATTTGCTCCATATTTCACCCATGTATGGTATCCAGCAGGAATATTCAAATACCAAAAAAATAGAAACAACGTTCCCAGACCAACAATAGAACCTGCTAAAACTATACTTGAATTCATATGAACATTAAATATTGGTTCGTTTGGATTTCGAGGTTTTTGTTTCATAACATTTGGTTCTTTAGGATCTACTCCTAATGCTAATGCCGGTAAGCCATCAGTCAATAAATTAACATATAATAATTGCAATGCTGTTAAAGGAAGCACCTCCCTGAAAGGAAGACCTGGTGCAATTACTAAGAGGATTATTATACCTAAAAATATGGTCATGACTTCTCCTGTATTACAGGACAGTAAATAACTAATAAATTTCTTCATGTTAGCATAAATACCCCTCCCTTCCTCTATTGCAAGTTCTAAAGTCGCAAAATTATCGTCAATTAGGACCATATCTGAAGCTTGTTTCGCAACATCAGTTCCAGCTGTACCCATAGCTACTCCAATATCAGCATGCTTAAGCGCTGGTGCGTCATTAACACCATCCCCTGTAACTGCAACAATCTCGCCATTTTTTTGAAGAGCATCAACAATTTGTAATTTGTTCTCGGGATTCACTCTTGCAAAGATTTTCACTTCATTAACTTTTTTCAATAGTTGTTCGGGAGTTATAAACCTTAAATCTTTGCCTGTTAGCACTAAATGTTCTTCATTTTCTTTCAAAAGACCCATTTGTTTGCCGATTGCAATGGCTGTATTTTTATAATCACCAGTAATCATAATGACACGAATACCTGCAATATTAGCTGTTTTAATAGCTTCTATTGCCTCAGGACGTGGAGGATCACGCATCGCCATTAATCCAACAAATGTCAAACCTATTTCAAACTTCTTATATTTTATTTCCTTTTCTTGTAATATTTCTTGAACTTCTCCTTCGGATAAATCTTTATAGGCAAATGCTAAAATTCGGAGCGCTTCTGTTCCAAAATGCTTTTCCTTTTCAGAAATACTTAAGATTATTTCGTTTGATAAAGGAACAACATTCTCTTCAGTTAGTACAGACGTAGAAATATTCCTGATTACATCTGGAGCACCTTTCACAAAAAGTCGATGAGAAATTCCTTGAGGGGTCTGAATTTTATGAATTGTACTCATTAATTTTCTTTCAGAATCAAAAGGAAATTCAAAAATTCTGTTGTTTTG
>DAHXPE010000280.1 GCA_027364495.1 Candidatus Heimdallarchaeota archaeon
AATAAAATTACCTTATGTATTTAATTTAAGGTTCTTCATAACTGATGTACTTGGTTTTGAGTAACAGAAAGAGAATAATCAAATTCGTAATCGATATATTTTATGACAAGAGAATAGTTACCAGAATTTACTATGACATTAGCACTCCCATAAAGATCTGTAATAGTAGTGAATGAGGACTGGCTATTAGTCAATAGTATTTGAGCATTTGCTGCATCAACACCAAGTACATCAGTTATGAAGAACCTTAAATTAAATACATAAGGTAATTTTATTGTAGAAAACAGGTTTGATGATCGGTAGGTTTTTGGTAGAAATAATGTACTTTGCGATTGACCATCAGAAACTGTGATAGTATAAAGATAATTCAAAAAATAATCGTTTTTAAAAGAAGAATAATTATAATCGTTTAGAGAGAGCAGATTTTCTAAATAAACATCAGAGATAGTATTTGAAGGTAAGAATAAGTTCAATGTACCATTTGTATTGTAAAAAGTTTCATTATAGTTTTTTGATATAACTATGATGGTAGCATTTGGTATGAGTTGGTATCCAGTTGATAAAACATTCAAATGGAGATTAATAAATCCTACTGAAAATTGATAATCCGTTTGTTGGTAGGTATCAACTTCAAAATTCTTTGTAAAATTCTTATAAGTGATAGAAATATTGCCAACTAATTCTCCCTGAAGCGTGAATGAAACATTACCGTTGACTCCTGTTGTAGAATAATTTGTGCTTCCAGATAATGGTTTTAATCCCACTTGTGTATTTTGAATATAATTAGTTGACCCATTAGTATATAAAAATGTTGCTGTTAAATTAATAGTATGGAAAGGGTGGTAAACAAGAGCAGTACTATTAGGAATGGTTGGATTAAATAAAAATGTAGCATCAGTTACTCCATCTGAGAATAATAAATAATATTCTTTCCCAAATACAAAATTCGGAAAAGTGACATTTCCATTTGAATCTGTCTTATTGACAAAATTAAACGTAGTACTTTCTGCATCACGTTCATACATTGTAATGTTTTGGAATGATTGATTGGATTGGTTTTGAATGTTAAAAACTTGGGAACCATTTCCTACATACGTTATAATATCAGATTTCGTTAAATTCGAATTGACCGGAAGAATGAATGAACGTGATCCTAACGCTGTATTTAAAGTAATATTGTATATAGAATTCTCTAAATCAAGATTAATAACAGTCTGATTTGTATGATAAAAAATTGTCTGATTTGTTTGATAATTTAGCACCGAACAGTCAAAACCGCTGAGGGCGTTATTTGAAAAATCTTTTACGATCAAGCTTATTTGATGAGTAAAATTCATGTCCACGATAAGATTTGAATTTAAGTAAATATTTCTTGTAACGGATAAATTTCCATAATTAGCTTTAATAGTATAGTTTCCTTGAGGAAGATTAGAAAAATCATAATGAGACAAATTATAATAAAAATACCGTGGACTACGAGGACCTGTTAAAACGAAAGAAGTTGCGGGAACAAGATTATTACCATAATATGAATCAATAGAAAGAGCATAGCCAGAGGAAGTAGTATTGGCGTTAACAGTTGAATTAAACGGATCCACGTAAATATTTTGTACTGCTGATCCAATGAAAATAAATGATTGATTATAAACGATATTATTTGTTGTAAAATAAAGGGTATAGAAACCAATAGGAAGTGAAAAAGTACAATAACCTTTTGAATCGGTAATGTTTGTTCCAGCTATAATTCCGTTGTCCTGAAAGATTTTAACAGTTTTATTTTGAACAACATTTAAATTTTGAAAATGAGAGAAAAAATTTACTTTTAAAAGAAATTTTTGCGACAGGTACGTATTAATTTGATCCTTAGTAACGAGTGATGTATTGATCTTGATTCTAATCATAGAATAATAAATCATTGATGATTGAGATCTCATATAACTTGCTACATCAATATTAGTAAAGATTTCTTCATCATTAAACGAATTAAATTTTACAATTCCTGCTAAATAAAAAGTATAATAACTATTGGTGTTTGAAGAGTAAATGTTATAATAAGTACCAACTTTTAAATTTAAAACTTGAGCAATGCCATAACCAGCAATTATAACATTGGTTTTATTAGAGGTAACAATGTAACTCAGCCCTTTACCAGCAATAATAGTAGGGGAATTCATTTCAAAAAAAGTGCTTGTAATCCCGTGAAGTGTGACTGGCTCGTTTTTAATCAATACCAGAGAATGGACTTCTGGGCTGATAGATGTAATGCCTTTAATTTCTTTTAGAACATCGACAAAATTTGATGGAATATATGAAACAACAGGAGATTTGTAGCCAGATTGTAAAATGGTTATTATATCATTCTCATTTGCATTAACAAAATAATTGCGTTGGGTCATACTAGTGAAAAAAGATCCAAAAAAACCTGCAATAACTGAAATAAGAATGATTCCCAGGATAAAAATAACCTGTTTGGACCTTGGAAAAAATCTTCTAGAAATAAAAGTAATGGTACGACTGGACAACTAATTTCAACCTTTGAAATCTTCAAGCTTTAATTGGAAGATAAAAAAACTGCAAATAAAAAATATGATATTGGATACAATTAAAGAAAGACCTATATCAGATAGGTTTGGCACTAAAATTAAGAGGTGACTTGGAAAAAAAGGATTAATTGCAATCATTAATAATTGTGGTAGGGCAATTCCAATAAATATACCTAAAATAACACCGATATTTCCCGTTATTAAGAGGTTAAATAGAAAAATCATCTGGATTTGTAAATTAGTCATGCCAAGTATTTTATTAATTAAAAATTCGTTTCTCAATCTATGTAATATAGTAATGCTTGAATGAACCAATTTTAATGCCATTAAAATAAAAAGAATAACCATTAGAATACTGAAAAGATGAACTATTTCTTCGAAAAAGCTATTTGACAATACGTTAGATTGTTTTAATTCTGTTAAGATTATATTTATCGAATAATGATTAGCTGACGCAATCTCGTTTAATTGATTCTGTAATAAGTACAAATTTTGCTGGTTTTTTATTTGAACTTTCATGAAAGAAATCATATTATTGGAACTAGCAATCAGTGAAGCATTTATACTAGCTAAAATAGAGAAATACCAGGGCCCCGTATCAATAAAAACCCCTGTTACTAGTAGATGGGTTGTAATATTATTTGTATTTGTAATGGTCAAATTTTGAGGGTAATTTCCACTTAAACCAAGTTCAGTTGCAAGACCATTCCCTATTAAATAGCTAGAAGAATTAGTTGGAATATTTCCTTTTAACAGATTAAAATCAGTCTTAGAATTTAGAAAAGAAACAAAATCCGTATAGTAAATAGAATTCAACCTAGGGTTTACTGAATCTAAAGGTTTAACAATAAAAGGAATTTTAAAATTGATATAAGTTAAATTTAAATCTTTATAAACAAGATAAGGGATTTTTGACGATTCAAAATTGGTATTTGAATCAGAAATAATATAATTTGATGGAGCACCATAATCAGATTGAATTAAAATAGAAAATTCACCAGATAATCCAGTTATTATAGCTGATGCACAAACAATTAAACCTATAATTAATCCAATTTCAAGTGCAATTCTATAATTGAATTTATTCTCATAATTAAGAAAGCGAATGCTCAACTTATACATAATAAATTAACAAATCCGAATTAAATATAAAAAGAACTCACAGTAATTCATGAATAAGTCATACCACTGTCTGAAACAAGACTAAATTGATTATTTTTATTTTTAATGATTTTTAATGTTGGATTAGCATCAAAAGACCAAGAGAAAAAATGTCTACTACCCTGTGGATCATAAAATGTAAACCTGATAGATATATTATCAAGATTAAAAGTTGAATCATTAGGAATTGACCAAGTAAGGTTAAAAGAAGCATTTGGAATTTTGGACACAGTATAATTATGTTGTAAGATCGACACAGTACCATTAGAGGTTATTGTAGTATTAACTGAAATGTAACCATTAATTAAATGTAAATTATGCAGAAAATTCGGTAAAAAGTAAAAGTTAGCATAACCTTGGATCGAACTGGATAAATTACTATATTGAGGAATGGAACCAAGTATAGAAATTTGTTTTTTATTAAATTGGAGACCAAGATCATAAATACCATAATAAGAAGGAGTTGTAAATTCTCGTTTATAGACAAGAAAATCTGAATTTTGATAATAAAGCCTAAAATAATTAGGATTGTGAACTAGCGCAAAAAAGTAATTTTCAGTACGGAATGAATTCATAAAACTATTATAATATAAATTGTTAACATTCGGAATAACGATATAATCGATAGAAGGTAAAGCAAAACCTTTAGGAAGAGTGTAATTAATAACAGAAGCTA
>DAHXPE010000283.1 GCA_027364495.1 Candidatus Heimdallarchaeota archaeon
ATGATACTTTTGACTCTTTACTATCTCGTATAGCCCTTCAATTCAATATTTCCAACAGCTTTACTTAATGTCAGTTTAAGGCTTAAAATTTAATTATGTATGTATTTAGTAATCTTATACAAAAATAAGAATTAAAATCTTTTGTTAATTGATAAGTGATAATTTTAAAGGGGTAGAAAGATCAACAGAGGTAATATATACGACCGATGTATTATTATTCGTGAAAAATTTAGCAGGAGAAAAATTTTTTTGAGTAACAGATTTCAAATCATAAATAAGTGATATATTTTGTTTGGAAATATTGAATTGAAGGGCTATACGAGATAGTAAAGAGTCAAAAGTATCATTAGAATCAATATGAAAAGGAATGCCCTGTAATTTGTATTTAGATGAACAAACAATACAATCTGGTCTCTTATTAAGTGGAACAGATAAAAATATTGGTTGTTTAGTTAAATCAACAAATAAATAATCTTTAAGGTATTCTCGATCTAGTGCAATTTTCAAAACTTCCTGAGACATTAAACCACCAATAACAGATGCAACAGAGCCTAATGCAGGGAAAAACTCTTCTTTTTTCTCTAAGGCAATTTCTTCTTCTTTTTCCTCTTTTCGAAACTGACCAGGCGGGGAACAAGCCTTTTGTAATTCGCGTTCCGGAATAAGTGGTTGACATTCAAGACAGGCACTTTCATTAGGAATGATGACCTGAAGATTACCGAAAAAGCCATACATACCACCACTAACAAGAGGAATAGACTTATTAACGGCAATAGAATTAAGCCATCTGCGAGCTTCAAAATTATCTAAAGCATCAACGATAATAATCTTCTGATCCACATTTTTCTTAGTAAATTCCGACACAGGAATCTCTTGAACTTTCTTAGTGAAATATTCAATGGTAATTTCAGAATTAACCTCCTCGAGCTTCTGTTTTGAAATTTCGGCTTTAAATTTACCAACATCCAATTCATGAAATAGCAATTGTCGGTTGAGATTAGAAAATTCAATAGTATCAAGATCAATAAGTACTAAATGTCCAATCCCAGCTTGAGCAAGACTCATTCCAAGAACACTACCCAAAGCACCCATTCCAACGATAATAACTTTAGTGTTTTTAATTTTAGTCTGATCCCAGCCATCAAGAACTGATTGTCGAGAGTAGCGATCACCGTTTGTATCAATCATGATAAATCTAATCTTAGTACTGAATTAATGAAATACATTATCGAAGTCCCTCCAAACCTTGGTCTATACTTGAACGAGCTAATTCACAGGAAGCGAAATTAGCAGTAAAAAGACAAGTACAATTTTCTTTATTCCATTTTTTAAGCAAGGAACAGGAATCATCATCATTAAGATGTAAACACGTTTTATTAAGCTGAAATTGTAAAGGAGGCAATCGATTAGTAAAAGAACCATTCCTCAATTGTTCTTCCAATTCAGTTTTCACATCAGAGGTATTTTTAAGTATAAGTTGATGAAGAATGAAACCTGTTTTAACAGTAATAGAATTCCCAACATTGTCAAATTCAAGTATTTTTGACATCTGTTCGACCATTTCATCGAGCATCTCGTCAGTAACATCTTCTTCCATACCGACATTCTTCAAAAATTCCCGAAATTGATTTTTAATCATCTCCAAACACTTGACAAACGTTACATTTACAGAAAAAACTAATCAATAACTTGATCCCAAGTGGCATACTTTTCAACATACTCAATAGCCCGATTTCTATAAGAATTAAAATCATTAATGAACTGTCTTGAAGCTGCCATATTTAAAGGATCATGAGGATTAGGGTTAGAAAGTAAAAATCGTAATGCTTCTACGAGATCGACTAAACTCTGAACAGGAGTCCAATCCTTGCCCAAAATGGACACACAGACTTGTTCTCGGTAGATATTCGGGTGCCAAGTTGCAGTTTTCCACTTTACTTTCGGTGGTTTGAAGGGATATTCTCGAGGCACTTCAATATCGATTATAAAAACGCCTCCTTCATATGGACCTGCTGACCCAATAATTTCACCTCTCCAGTGAGTCCAAGAATCGTTTACTCTACGGAAAGTGGGCTGCTCTTTTATTAATCGTTGGCCTTCGATTATAAGCCTGTCCATGAATTCTTCTTCAGTAAGCATTGAATAATCACTTTCGATTCATTTCATCTTAGAATAACCCTCTTAGAAAGCAGTGGATCAAACGATTTAAGTATTAAAATCACTCAGGTTAACATACTGCCATTTTATTATGATAGGTTATTCAATTATTATAATTCATACGAGAATTTAAAATTAGTCTTTAGCGGAAAAAAAAATGAAAAAAATATTTTTGAAAAATAACTAATTTTTTTCGTAATTACTTTCCAGTCAAGGCTATCTATGGTAGTTCATTCTCTTTTATAGATACCTGTAATCAAAGTTTTTTTTTTAAAAACGATTAAAGGATTGTACCTTTTTTACA
>DAHXPE010000120.1 GCA_027364495.1 Candidatus Heimdallarchaeota archaeon
AAATGTTAAAAATAAAAAATAATGCAATGTAAATGTATACCCAGAAAGTAACTTCACTTAGAGTATTTTGATTATTTTCTTGTAGTACATTAAATATTTGTCCAAAAACATAGGGCTGCCCAAGCAATCCAAGTAAAGAAAGGATATGTAATAAATAATAAATTACTATTAAAATTTTATTATTTTCTGCATTTATCCACATCTCCCGGAATAAATAAATAAAAGACATGACAAAACCTTTAATAAACTTTATACAAAGCAATATTGATTATATTGTTAAAAAAATATCACCTATTTTTCTACTAAAAAATCTTCAATAGCTAATACATCTATTGCAGATTTTTTAAATGCACTTATTGCATCAATTGGAGTTTCTACTATGGGATGTCCATCAATATTGAAAGAAGTATTAAGAACTATTGGTATTCCAGTAATTTGTCTAAACTCATCAATAATACAATAAAAATCCTCATTAGTATTCTTTGATACAGTTTGCAACCTTGCTGATCCATCAATATGGGTTATTGCTGGCAATACAGCTCTATAATCCTTCTTTACATTTGCTACAAACTGCATCCATTCTGAGTAGCAACCAAGTTCAAAATACTCGTGCATATATTCTTCTAATATTGCAGGAGCAAGAGGTCTATACCATTCTCTATTTTTTATCTTAAAGTTAATATAATCCCTCATATTTGGATTTCTTGGATCAGCTAAAATACTTCTATGTCCTAGAGCTCGTGGACCAAACTCAGAACTACCGTGAAATCTAGCTACAACCTTACCATTACTAATATAATTTGCTATTTCACTTGCAATTGCCTTGACCCTTTTATAATTACAACAAGAATCATTAAGCGCATTGATAATGTTATCATGTGTATACTTATTTGATAAAAATGCACTAGGTGTAAATCTTTCTAATTTATCGTATTTTGTAGTATTTAATGAAGCTACATTAAAATATCCCCAAATTGCAGAACCTATTGATAATCCGTCATCACCTGGATAAGGTACTATATGTATGTTTTTAAACTTTGTTTTATTTTTTATTATTCCATTTGCTACAGAATTAAGGGCAGCTCCACCAGCTATACATAAATTATCAATTTTGGTCACATTGTATAGATAATCTAATGTATGTAACAATAGTTTTTCAAACACAATTTGAGTACATTTTGCCAATGTAGCATACAAGGAAAAATTATCTTCTTTAGGATTTTTAATTTTATCTATTAACAAAAATGTTTTATCTATTAACCCATTCTTGCCATTAGTGTTTATAGTAAATTCTCCATTATCCTTAAAGGATACAGTTTCAAGTAAGTAGTCGATAATTTTATTATCAGCTTTACCATAAGAAGACATACCCATCATTTTACCAGGACCTTGAAGCCATCCTAGACCTATAGCTTCCGAAATAACTCTGTAAAATTCTCCTATTGAATTAGTCATTACTGTTTGCAAATTACTTATAGGATTTATTCCATCCAAAGTACCATAAATTTTTTTTATTTCCCTTATAGTTTCTCCATCAGCAAAATAAAAACTAGTTGTCTCACGTGTTTCATCTAAGGGATTATTTATATATTTTTTACTTCCTGCACCATCAGCTATTAACACAGCTGCTTGCTTAAAATTACTAGTAAAAAAAGAACTATAGGCATGTGCTAAATGATGATTAATAGCAAATTTGTTTTTGTAAAAACTAAAGTTTGAATTAACAATTTCTTCTAAATCATCGTTATATACTAAACAACAAATCTCACTTTCTAATGTTGATAAGTTTTCTAATAAATATTTAACAGATGGTAAACAAGGATTTGGGGTATTAACCGAATATCTTATTTTAGTAATTCTTTCATCTTCTATCGCGTTTAAACGATTTCCAATAATCATACAAGCAGAAAAGTCATGAATAGATCCACCTAAACCTAAAATTTTATCCATAAATTCCTAATATCTAGTTAAAACTGGTTTGTTTTCTTTATATTTTTTCATAGCTTTTTCCCAAGTTTTAGAATAAATAGTTTTTTCATAGTAATTACCCTTTTGAGTATCAGCAAAATTTGCTTGATGTACCTTTTCAAATTCTTCCACTGATTCATCGGAATTAACTGGGAAATCGGTAAAACTATTAATTTTATCTAAATAATGGTTACAATATTTGCAGTAAATACTAAACATTTTTTCTAAATCACCAAATTTTGGAAACTGCTTTAACCCTTTATCAAAACCCAAGACCCTGTCAAAGGCAGCAGCAGCACTACAAGGGTAATACCCGTGCATATCAAGAGCAATACCACATATAGAAGGTATCCAACAACCTTTACTAAAGTCACTATTTTTATGTTCTTCTAAATCTATTGGAGCAATATTTATTGGAGCGAATTGAGGTTGAAAACTACTAGATTTGTTACTGTTTTCAATCTCCACATCACTTGGTATGTCTTTTAATTTCTTTTTTACAACATTTCCAAAACCATTTGTCACTATTTGAATTTTTGTATCTTGAGAAAAATTATCCCTATAATCTCTTAAAAGATTTATGAAAGTAAAAATATCTTTATGTAAGGTTGGCTCTCCTCCAAGAAGCCTAATTTTTTGCCATTTTATATTATTCGTAATAGATTCTGATATAAATTTTTTAATTTGATCAATACTCATGCTTGCATTAGAAGGGGCTTGAGATACTAATGCATCGCAATTATTACATTTAAGGTTACACATATATGAAACAATTATCTCAATTCTATTATAACTACACCTAAAGCTTTGCCTATCGTTCATATTATACCTCTTTTTTTAAATCAGTTATTACGATGTCATTTATTATTAATACATCAATATTCTTGACACTAACAAAAAATTCTATTGCTTGTTTTGGGGTTTCGATTATAGGCATATTTACCCCATTAAATGAGGTATTTAATAATATTGGTATCCCGGATCTTTCCTGAAACTCCTTAATCAGCTGATAATATTTAGGGGTCAACTTACTATCAACTGTTTGAATCCTAGCAGATAAGTCTTTATGTACTACACCAGGTATTTTATCTGCAAAACCTTGCTTTACTTTGGCAACCTTTAGCATATAATCACTTTCCGTGAAATCACATTCAAAATAATTTTTTAATTCTTCTTTTAGTACAGAGGGAGCAAAAGGTCGAAAATCTTCTCTGGTTTTAATTTTACGATTAATAAAATTTCTAATGTCCTTTCTTATTGGATTAGCTAATATACTTCTATGTCCTAAGGCTCGTGGACCAAATTCACAACCATCTTGAAACCACCCAATAATTTTACCATCATTTAATAATTCGGCTGCAATTTTTACATATTCTTTTTCTTCAGAAAAAAGTAGCACATCTGAGTATTCTTTTAACACGCTAAATACTTCAGAATTTTTATATGATCTCCCAAAATAAGTTGATCCAGAGTGTAACAGTCTAGATTTTTTAAAATATTCAATCCACCCATAATAACAACATCCTATAGCGAGACCATTATCACCAGCTGCCGGTTGAATATATATGTTCTCAAATTCCGTATTAGATATAATTTTAGAATTAATAACTGCATTCAACGCAACTCCTCCTGCATAAGCTACATTTTTATTTGGAGCGAGTTTATATAAATTATTAAAACATCTTATTACAGCTTTCTCTAGTTGCTGTTGTGCCCAAAATGCAATTTCTGCAAAATATTGAAAATTTTCAGCAAACCCTATATATTTACCACTTTTGAATTTTGTAAACCTCCTAAGCCAATCATGCTTAAGTTCTATTTTGAGACCTTTAATTGTAAACGCATCAAAATTATATACTCCACCTTTTCCATAAGATGATAATCCCATCGTCTTCCCCTCACAGAAACTTTTATCAAAAATATAATTACTTATCCCGTCATAAAACTCTCCTATTGAATTGAGCATATCTTCAGGGGCAGCAGGTAATTCATCTCTATTCCATAAATAGAATTCACCAAAATCTTTCTGTAAAGTTTTTAATTTCCCATGTTTAAATTCATAATAGCTTAAAAACTCCCAATATTTTTTTTGTTCATCTATATGATATAAATTACTAAAAGGTAAATCAGGTGTAAAATCTATACAGCTATCCATACTACTTCCTTGACCATCTATAACAAGAACCGACATTTCATCAAATGGTGATGTTCCGATAGCACTATATGCATGGGCTAGATGATGGGAAATAGTAATTTTTGGTATGTCTTCAGGAATGGTACGGTTGGCTCTTTTAACAACTTCTTCAGGTTTATAATTTTGACTTTCAGTAGCTTCCTGAACTACTAAACTAATATCACGAAAACTTATATTTTCTGCATTTAAGCAATACTCTATAGTTAGATTGTCATTAAAACCATCATGCTTTTTTCTAGTAAGCCGCTCTTTTTCTATTGCAACAACAATTTTACCATCTTTCATAAGACAGCTGGACCCGTCATGTGATAATCCTGTACCAAGTATATATATAGGTTTACTCATATTGATTGCACTATTTCTGAGATTCTTGTACACTCATCAAGCTTCTGTCTAAGACAAGATTCTAACTCAATTTCCCCTTCACTTTGCATACTTTTTATAAGTCTTGAATAAAACTTCTTTTTTAACATATTTATATCACTAATATCAATTTTTCCTCTTGATAGAGCTATATCTAAAGAGTGTTCAAAGGCAGCTTCATCAAATATTAACTTGGTTTGGTTAAAATTTCTATTGCCAAGATAAGCTCTTGATCTTTGCAAATTTAAGTATTTAGGAATCCTGTAACGAGTTGGTATACTTGATACAAATTTGTAATGTGTTCCTTTAGCAGATAAACGCATCCAAACATTATAATCCTCAGATGCTCTACTACTAGGAAAAGGAGATTTAAGAATATGTGATGTTAATACAGATGTTGCTGAGGTTTTATTTAGGTAACCTGTTCTTGTTGCCATATCTATCCATACATCCTCTCCTTCAATTAAATCCCCATTTTGGTACAATTCATAAATTTCCATTATAGATGACGGAATTTCATTAACTGTTCTTAATATATTATTCTCGTCAATTATATGAAATGGTGAATATACTAACCCAATTTCTGAATTTTCTTTAAAAATTGCCCTAGTAACTTTAAGCCTTTCTGGATGGGATATATCATCTGAATCATTAAATAATACAAAAGGTGAATTATTTTTTTTAGCAATTAATAAACCAAAGTTTCTTGCTATTCCTGGACCAAAATTCTCTTGTAGAAAAATTACTTTGATTTTTTCAGGAAACTCTAATACTAGCTTATTTAGGTATGATAGCACCTCAACATTACTTGAGTTATCATCAATAATACATAAGTGCCAGTTTTGATCAGTCTGAGATTTTACTCCTTCAACAGCCTCAGACAAAAAAGCTAATGCATCAGACTCTTCCTCCCTAGCAAAGTTTGGCATTATAAACAAGGCAGGCCTGTCAAAAGTATTTTCTTGTATCATAATTTCTTAAGTATTTTTAAAATAGTATTACCTTTCTTTTCAAGAGATACTGTGTCAGTTTTATAACCCATATTTATACCAATGACACACTTTAACAACTGATCAGTAAATGACAATGAATCAATATCAAGAAAGAATTTTTTTCTTATAAAATTATTACTAGATTTTTTTCTATAAATATATCCAGAATTAAGTAATTCACTCCAGCAGGTTGCTGTATGCCCACGAGAAAAAGCAGAGAAACAATCTATTCCTAAATTTTTTAACTCTAGTAAAAATTTATTCGCTAAGTGTTGATTATCAAATTTTATAAAAAGACTTCTAGCACACTCTCCTGACTGATCAGAGTATTAAGAACAGTTAATGAAATTCCGTCATCTATAATGGAAATTT
>DAHXPE010000125.1 GCA_027364495.1 Candidatus Heimdallarchaeota archaeon
GCCAGCATCTTTTGAAGGTTAGGTCTATAGTTTTTCCCTTTGTACTCAATGTCTCTTGGGTAATATTATCAGTGGAATAACTATTTGGGTAGTGAGTCGAATTAAATCTGGTGCCATAGTCCTACTGTTTCGTATCATGTAAGATCGAACTAATCTAGTATTGCGTCATTGTTTTTATCCCTCTCAGGAAAATTATATCACCTTTTGTTAGCGAATTAGGTGCAAATCGTTCATTTTGAAACACAACCTAAAAACATTAAAATTCCAAAAACAAAACAAGCAGTACAATTAAAAAAATTTATGAGAAGAGAGCATAGACGTTTGGCACTTGAGATAAAATATTTACCTATTCCTTCAAAAGGGGAAAATACCGTAGGTAGAAAATGTATTGATCAACAACATATTGCGTTAATGTTACTGAAATATTTTCATCTGCAGATGAAAGGTATGCATGTAAATTCCATGGGATTGTAAAAAAAATTCAAAATTCGAGAACTGGGTTTATTTCCTGGTCATTAATAATTGTTTCAGCATATTTCAAACATCCTTTTAGATCTTCAGTTGATATTCGAGGATATTCATATAATATTTCGTCAAATGAATCTATTACAATAACATCACAATTACTACTCAAAATAATTTTTTTGGACGAATAAATCTCTGTATCAAACAGTCAAAGGATTACCTTACTATTTTAAGTTTATGGGAGTTCTATTATCGTCTTTTTTTTTGTATGGATTATATTTTGAAATATTATTAAAAGAATCGAAACAATTTTTATTATATATATATAGATTAATCATTGATTATAAAAGAGATTCAGAAGATAATGTTTATTTGACTTTTGTTACTCAAAACGTTAAGTTTTTATTTTCATTCAAAAGTTCCAGCGATGATAAATAAAAATGTCAAAACAATTAGCATTATTAGAAGCGTTTAATTATCTGAGATTCTTAATTAAGTTGCCCTTTTTTAATTACATTTTCTCACCACATTTTAGGCCTTTTAATTGTTCAGTTCATGCTTTTAATTCGATAATTTGTTCTTCATGAAATTTTTTAGCCCATGTCGGACTAAATAAAACTTCTTTTCCAATTTTTAAATCAGAAAGTCGTTGAAAAGACCAAATTGAAAATATTAAACACACTAATCCAATGAAACCACTTGGTAAGTTTGTTGATGTCCGATTTAGCAAAGTTAGGATTAAATTTTACCTTTGAACAGCTTCTTTTGTTCATAAAAGAGAGTTATATCTCCCAGATGAATTATATTTATCCTGAATTTAAGTCATTCACAACTCAGCGTGTTATTAATCTGAATTCTCAATTAGAACAAGTTTTTAAGGCATTCAATCTTTCTTATGATTTATTTTCAATTGATCTTATGACGACATCTGATACATCTCAATAATAATTAATTCGGCTTCAATTTGTCCTAGAAGTCATCATTATACTTTCTCAAAAATTTAT
>DAHXPE010000126.1 GCA_027364495.1 Candidatus Heimdallarchaeota archaeon
TAATCTTTTTCTAAGTGCTATTAATTTAGATCTTACACCAAGTTTGGAAGGTCTAGTAATAGGTAAAATTGCATCAACAGATCCATCCTCAGCTTCTTTATCAGGTAACTCATTTACCTTAAATGCTCAAGACAAACCACAGACAATAGGAATACATACATCAGCGAATGCAAATACTGGTTCGAAATTTAAGCTCAAAATAACTAACTACCTTTATGCGATGAATTTTACTAATACATGGTCAATAAGTATTGTTCCAAGTAAATTGATTGGCTTATTTGTATCAGGAATACAAATTAATCTCGGAATTTATCCAAATATCCAATCAACTGTTGGTGGATCTTCAAATGGAGCAGTTGATTCAAAAGCTAATTCTATACAAACACAAGATATTCTAATTCAGGTTCCTTCACAATCTTCGAGTTCTTCAAAAACATCAGATGGTTTTACAATTTTAGCTTTATTTGTACCTTTAATGGCTATATATGTTTTTAAAAGAAAAAAAAGAAGTAAAATTTAGAATGTTCATAAAAAAATTAATTTAATTCGATTCTTTTTTTTTCACCCTACTTTTTACTGTTTTCAGATTCAGGTGCTTATTTTGAAAATGGATTAAAGCTACAAACTTCATAACAATTATCAAAGTTAATATTTTCACATGCTTTCTTGGTGTTTATAATCCATTTATCTTCATAAGTGCAATTTTTATTAATAATTTGCCTCAAATAATTTACATAAAGGGCAAAAAGACCATAATCAGTTATATTGTAAATAGATTTTCTTTTATCTTTTGGATCTTCAATTCCAGAAAGTAATTCAGGTTTACCAGGTGCTTTTTGGGTCATATTACTTAATCTATTTTTGAGATGTGATGCAGCTAATTCAGGGACTTTTTCCTCTATTTCTGTTGCATTATATTTTACTAGACCCGCAATTGTCGCATAATCTGTCTTACTGGAAGGTAAAAATAGACTCAATATCTCTTTGTAGGTCGTTTTTTTTCGCTGATCTGGATCTGGATCTAAAAAAGTTGTAATAATTGGTATAAATTCTTTTTTGGAAAAATCACTCAACCCGAATTCCACAATTTTTTCTGGGAAATATTGAGCAATTTTAAAGAATGAAGCCACAAGAATTCTCTCACCACGTGCTATGTCAATAATTCCTGAAAATGATTGTTGAACGACGATTTTTGCTATATATGCTGTCTTCTTGAGTTCAGCTTCATCTTCGCGTAATTCATGATATTCAAATTCAAGATATAGTTGTCTAAGCAACTCCAGGAGTCCAACTATTGCCTGAAAAGCTTTTGTTAAGTTTTCTTTGTCTTTTGATGAATATTGTTTATTCCTCTCTATTTCTTTCAGCACAGTAACTTGATCACGAGACCAATTAAATGGTCCGTCCTTTTTAACAAGTCTTATCAGAATAACTTTCTTTATATTTTTCTCTTTGATAAATTGGACCCAATTATCCTTTTCAAAGACAAATCCAAGTGTTGTTAATAAAAACATATAGTTCATATTACTGATAGTACAAATGTATTTATAAAAGTATGCCACACATATACAAATTTAAAAACATTTATAAATAGATCATACTACTATTAATCATACAATTTTAAAATGAAAAATAAACAAATTTGAATTGTATTTCCATATTGAAAACAAATGAAACACGAAAGAAAGTTGTAGAATAAAGTAGTGTCTCACTTGGGGTATAAAGGTATGCAAAAGGTAGAAGAAAGCTGTTCAATAGAGTGCACGAGCACAGAAGTTATTATCCATGAATTACGATTGAGAGATAAAGAAGTAGTAAAATTATTACAAGATTGCGGTGATCAAGCATCTTTACAAGAAGAAATAGAGCAGGCAATAAAGGTAGGGTTGCTAGTGACAAGAAATGGTAAGACCATTGAAAATGTTGATTATGTAGAGAAAAATTTTACCAATTTCAGTTATCTGATAAAAGAGCAAATTGAAGGCATGAAAGAAAATGTCCAAGAGTATTTCGGACCAAGGGGTTTAGTTGCATTATTATTTGATATCAGTAATAGAAATGGTTTAGCTACAAAGCTTCTTGAAGAAATAAATAGACAGATTCAAACACTTTTAAGTGCCAGTAGCGATCAATCATCTTTAGGTATGCTAAGAAGAGAATTGGATGACAATTTCAGTAAATTATTTGGCTCTATGAATCAATTGCTTGGTAAAACTGTCGAAGCAGAAAAAGGTTCTCAAAAAGGAATAGTATTTGAAGAAGACCTGTATAAGTTCCTGATATCAAACACAAGAATGACAGGAGATAGTATCGAACGAACAGGTACAAAAGCAAGTGGACGGGACAAAAAAGGAGATTTATTAGTAACACTTCAAAACACCGGACTTGCTGAAGAGTTGAGGATTGTCATTGAAGCAAAAGACACAAGTTCAATAAGTCTTGAAGGACCAAATGGATTAATAACTCAGGTTGAACAGGGGATGGTAAATAGGAATGCTGATTTTGGAATTGGCGTTGTTAAAAATATAGAAAGTTTACCTAAGTATAATGGAGCTTTACATTACTATCCAGACAAAAATCTCATCATTTGTGGCTTTGGAGATGATGGTTTAGCATTTGAATTAGCTTATATCTTTGCAAGAACAATTCTTCTACAAGGTAACAAAGTAGACGTTGAAACAGAAGACATTGATATAGAAAGGCTTGAATCTGTTTTTAATGAAATTAATAACAAGTTAAAGATGTTCCGATCTTTGAAAAAAAATATGACTGAAATTGAAAAGTTAACTAATCAAACTAAAACTGATTTGATTTCCTTCGAATCTGAAATCAAAGATTTAGTTGAAGATGGCCTGAACTTACTTAATACTGAACCTTAGAAAATTAAAGCAAAAAAAAGCAATTAAAAGCCATATCGAAAAAAGGCATTCGTATGAGTCCAAATGGAATAAAGATAGAGAATGAAGATGAAAAAACCTTCTGCAAGCTTTGTTTAGAAGAATTAAGTGCAGAAGAAATAGAAGAAATGGAAGAAATGCATGACCAGGTGCATAGAACTTGTAAGGAAGAATTTGACGAATATACCTGGAAAAACTTTCAAACAACTGAAGAAAGAAAAAAATTAATTGAATTGGTTGT
>DAHXPE010000141.1 GCA_027364495.1 Candidatus Heimdallarchaeota archaeon
AAGAGTAGGGCTGTTCGCCCGTTAAAAGGGAACGTGAGCTGGGTTTAGACCGTCGTGAGACAGGTTGGACTTTCTATATTGGGTGTGTTGATCGATTGAGAGTAAGGGCAGATTAGTACGAGAGGAACATTTGGCCGGAGCCTCTGGTTTACCGGTTGTCCGATAGGGCAGAAGCCGGGCAGCTACGCTCTAACTGATAAATGCTGAAAGCATCTAAGCATGAAACAGACCTCGAAAATAATCGATCGCTTCGTTAATGAATTCGATTTCAACCGGGACTGGTGACAGTAACGGTTTAACGAAAAAGAGCGCCGGTAGAACACCGGTTTGATAGAAAGGTAGTGTGCGCGCCAAGGTTCGCCGAGGTGCTTAGCTAGCCTTCACTAAAAGCTCGAGTACGCTTGGTCAAAAGCAACAGTCCCCTTAAATTTTAGTAGTGGACAAAAGTTGACTTAATCAGGTTATCAGGTTTTAGTTTGAAATGTTTGTCTGTGTCTAATATGAATTTTTATTTCCTTTTTTGAATATGAAAAATTAGTAAATTATTTTTTATTGTTCTAAATAATGTCGCTTGATTGGTATTAAATTTTTAGCAAATTCATAGATTATAGGAATACCAGGTGGAATTTCGAACTTTACGATATCTTCTTCATTTATTTTTCAAAATTTTTGACCAATGGTCATAAATTGCTTCCGTGAAGTGATATTCATAAACGAAATCTATTGATATTTTTTCTACCTATATTTCAATTTTATTGGATAAATTTTCTAAAAATTCTTTAATAATTTATCCTAACAAAATTAAATTAAAAATAGTTAACTTACTTTATACTATCATACCTAAAACATATGAAATTACGTGAGATGCTCTAAGTGGTTCTGAACTTCCAGTTCCCAGCTTAAACATATCAATTATTTTTTGAGTTTTGTATTCTAATCCTCTCACCTCATTTCCAATTATAATACAAGGTATTTTCTTAGTTTCTTTTAAAACTTTTTTCAGATCTTGCTCATTTTGGGTGCAATGGAGAGAAAAACCAAGAAATAAATACATTTCACGATTATTTCTTATAAAATCATTTAATGAAGGTATAACTTTATATTTTACTTTATCCAGTCCCTTGAATAATGTTTTTGAGGCTTCATCAAGTATTTCAGGAACTTTTTCATTTTCATTGGAAAATAATACCTCTAAAAAATCGAAATTCAAGCTGATTCGGCAAAAATCGGCGATTTCAATCGTGGTAAATGGAGAGTACAAAATTGTTGTAATTGGTTTCAGAGATGTTTTTTTTGATGTTTTAGATTCTTTTTGTACATCCAGATACAAAAACCCCAATCTTCCTAGCACCTTTGAATTCTCTTCTTTACATTCCAAATAGATATCAAATGTTGTTTCATTAGACTCGTTACTTACTGGCCTTTTCTTACTAATTCGCTCTTTAAATGCTCTCTTATGGAATGGAATACTACCAATGGCTTGAAACTTAATGTGTAAAAGCTTATCACTAGTTTTTAAAGTCGATAAAGTATAATTAACTAGTTCTGATAAATTTTCGGTAGGAAAGTTAAAATTTTGATTTTTAAATATAATAATTGTCAATATTCCAGGTAATTGAGATATTTTTTTGAGTAATGCTTCAGGATCCACTATATTCATTTTGGGAAATTTCAAGAGAAATCTTTTTTGTTTAGCCCATTCGTCAGGTCGTATATCAACAGTTTTAGGAATAATATCTATTAAATCTTTACGAATTGATCGTTGCTCTCTTGATGAAACAAATCGAGCTAATTTTAATAGAATAATAGAATCATGCAAATCTAACGAATCTGAAATAGAAATCATTCTATTTCAAGAGTGTAATTTCAGTTTAATTATATATCTATAAGGTTTTAATTTTTCCAGTTAATGTCATAAAAAAATCATTCAGTATTTGCAATAATGAAAGAGCAATCAAACAAGCATTAAAAACATTTGATGTAAATCCTAATCAAAATCTAATAGCCTTTGTATTTCGATGAGCGAATTTATCATGTTAGTGGCTATTTAAGTGAATTGGCTAAAACCTTAGAATTAGGACTGAGTGAAATAATAGAAAAAGGAACAGATATATCATCACCTGTTATATTAATTTTTAAAACTGATTTAGCTAAGATGCTAAGTATACATATTAAAAAAGAAACTAAAATTCCTGAAAAGATAATTTTGTTGGATGAAATTCGACTAGAATCTGGGGATTGGATTGATATTGGTGAATCAAACGTGTTTCCTGTGACGGTCAAAAGTCTTGTGTTCAAAATGCAATGGTGAAAAATAATAATGTCAAAACCAACTAAAATTACTAGAAGATCGATGCTCGAACGCACTAAAGAAATTTTTGCTTTTATTGAAAAGCAAGACGTGCGTTTTCAAAATCAAAACTAAAAGAAATAGGTCTAAATCCTAATTCAGCTGAAAACTGGCTCAGAATGATCGAATTTATCCCAAATCAACCCAGAATAAGATTAATTTCATCCGAAAATAATTCTCTTGTTGAAAAAACTGAAGGAAAATATCATTCGATGATTAAAAGAGTGACGTCTGATAAATCCATACCATTTGAAGAATGAGATTTGACTTTAAGAAATTTTTTACCTTCATTGTACACTAGAAAACAATTAGAAATCGACAGAATAAAATCAGGTATCGAAATAGATTTTCCAGGGACTAAAGAGGAATTAATTCAGTTTGTCAAAAATAATAACCTAATAGTGGCTGATTTAGATAATCTTGCATGGCTTTTAGTTGCTGTGAAAAATTGGTAAAATAAAATAGAATTATAATTTATTTATTTTAATCGGCTATTCATAAGAATTCAATTAATTTTTTTCCTTTTTTTATCTTTTCAGCCTTAATATCTTCAGAAGTTCCTATAAAGGATAAAATGTTTTTTTCTTTTTTCTTTGACGGTTTTATAGTTTCTACCTCCTCTTCATTTTTTTCTTCTTCTTCAAGGTCTAATTCACCTTTTATGAAAAAATCTTCTTCTTCCAGTAATTTTTTCAGTAAGGAGTAAAATACATAAGTATTATGAAATCCTCTTCTTCGATTTCTATTATTTCCCCTAAATATTATTACTTCTATTCCTATTTCTTTACAGATTGGACATTGACAATTTTTCCAAGGTCTTTCTTCTAATGTTCTCAAATATTCAGTTGTTCTATCTGGTGTATTAGGTATAAATTCATTATATAAACAGTTGAATCCCTCTACTATTTCTTCTGCTGTTCGTGAATTGTTTTCATCCAGTTTTAGTAACATCAGTTTTAATAATGCTTCTCTCTCTTCTAGTTCCTCTAAAGTATACAAATCATTATCCATTAATTTTTTAAATTTTCGATCTCTTGCTAAAAAAGGTAATCTTATTGCTGCATACCCTTTCCAACTCATATCCCTATAATTTTTGCTTGATGATAGCCATGCTGTTCTAAGAGGAGAAGCAGAATCGAAACTTGTTATTCCTAAATTTCTAAAAGCTCTAATTGCCTCTAACCGTGCTACACCAAAGAGATGAAGATCAATTTTCTTTTCTTTAGTAATTTTTTGTAATTCGGGTTGTATTTTTTGCAAAACTTTGATAATTTCTGTACTTTTTGCTTTAGCAATTCCTCCTAATGCAAGATAATCATAACCAATATCAAGTAATTCTTTGACGCTATCTAAATAGGATTCTTCATTCCAGCCTTGTGCCACTCCAACAGGTTTAAAGGAATATTCTTTTTCCTTATATCTATTATAAAACTCTTCAGCATTTTTTAAAGTTATTTTTTTCCTATATTCAAACTCTT
>DAHXPE010000154.1 GCA_027364495.1 Candidatus Heimdallarchaeota archaeon
TGAAATAAAAGAACCAGAACAAATAGAAATAAAAGAACCAGAACAAGTTGAAATAAAAGAGCCAGAACAAATAGAAATAAAAGAACCAGAACAAGTTGAAATAAAAGAGCCAGAACAAGTTGAAATAAAAGAGCCAGAACAAGTTGAAATAAAAGGGCCAGAACAAATAGAAATAAAAGAACCAGAACAAGTTGAAATAAAAGAAGCAGAAGTTAAAGAGAAAAATAAAAGTTCTAGGAAAAATTCAAAATCCTCCGCCAAAAAAGAAAATAAAAAGACTGAAAATGTGAAGGTAAAGGAATCCCAAAAACCAAAGAAGGGAGCTTCAAAAAAACTACCAAACAAAGAACCAGTAGAAGATAAGGTTAAGGAACCTAATATTAATGTTTCACAAGAAGTTACAAAGACTGAGCCAAAAATTCCAATAAAAACGCAAATTAAGGAGCCAGTAAAGAAAGAAGTTACTCAAGAGCTAGTAGATATAAATAAAATAACTGAATCAATACCAGATTCGAAAACCCTAGCATCTGTGTTAGCTATATATAATGAAAATACTGAATTAAAGGCAAATGTCGAAAAAGCCAAAAAAATAATTCGAATCCTAAAAAAGAAATTGGATCTTGCTGAAGAAAAAGAAGAACAATGGAAAGCATGTGCTCATAATTTAGGAGATATATTTGCTGAAAAATCTCATATGCCATTAGAGGATGTTCTCAGAAGATTTGAAGCTCCTCTTGATGAAGTAGAAGTATAAATTTTATTAAGTTAATTTTTTAGCTTGTTTATGACTTTTTTGAAAAAAACTTCTTATTTCTTCTAATACTTTTTTATCATTTGTTAAAATTCCTGCCTCTAGGTTATAATTTTCAGAATTAAATGTTCCATTCATCGAATGCACAATAGCCAGTCTATTATCAATCATCCATACCTTTGCATGAATATTATTATCAATAAATATGTGAATGTTCCTTTTTTCTGATAATAATTTTAATGTCGGATCAGCATCGTTTTTTATTGATGGCAGATATCCTTTTCTATTTCTTGTATACATGTAAACTGATATATTATCCGGTGTGTTGAGAATTGAAGTTAAAATTTCTCCCTGTTCTAAATATGGAACCATTATATACATCTCTTTGACAGCATATATTGGAAACAAAACAATACCTGTTTTTAATTCCTGTCCCTCAAGAAATTTGATTGTTTCTCCTTCCAATGACATGATTATTTCTCCAATTCTTTAACTTTCTTTAAAAAAGTTGTTATTGCTTCTTTTCCATCATCCCATGCTTTAGCTTGATAAATACTATTTTTTATCCATAAAGGCAATTGTTCTATTGAACTTTTAAATGAAAACCTATTATCCAGGAGTATTCCTATTGAATAATCATCTGATGTTCTCCAACCTCTACCAAGAGCTTGACTCACTTTTCTGAAAGCTTGAGCATTATACCATTCTGTTCCCAAGCCTTTACGTATATTTTGATCATAATAATTTCTTTTTAGTTTAATTACAGGATCATTGGGAGGTGGATAAGGTATACCAATTATTATTACCATTCTTACGAGTTCCTGGGGCAGGTCCATTCCTTCAGATAATTTACCTCCTAATACACCTGCAAAAAGTGCTGAGTCTCCCTTTTTAATTAGATTTATGTAGTTACTAAGTAATTTTTGACTTTCCTTGGCATCTTGGGTCTCTTGAAAACATCGAGTATTTTCGATAATTGGTGGTAATTCTAAGGAGTTCTGAAAGTCATAACTCGGGGTAAAAAGTAAAATGCCACCGGAATTAATGTTTGCTTGCACTAGTTCTATTATGGACTCTAAATAAGTACTATAAATTTCTGGATGTTCTATTCTGTGACTATATTTCGTTGTTAAAATATTTCCTTTCCTATCTGATGAAAATGAGACAACTTTAACTCTTCGTGGATCAATTAGTGAACCAAATTTTTCTGTCTTTGAAAGATCATTTCCAATACCGAGAATTTCCTGCCATAATGGTAGTGGTGATAGTGTTCCTGAACAAATAATTATCGATTGAGCTTGTTTTCTGACATCACTAAATGCCAAAGCTGGATTTAGACATTCTTTTCGAATACGAAATCCTTTTTGCAATTTTTGTATGATGTAGCCAACATCTTTGGGTTTAGTTATTTCCATCGAGAAAAATTGTATTATTTCTTCAATAACTAATGAACTTGGATAATATCCCAACCGATCTTTTTGCTTTGTAAATAAATTTTCTTTCATTAAAACAAACCTTGATTCTAGTGCTTTAACCCTTGATTCATTTATTCCAAAAGATTTGAAATATTCAACCATTTCAGGTCCAGTTACTTCGATTTCTTCGCTTAATTTACCGTGTGTATTTAGAAATAATTCAATAGCATTGTTAAAAAATGTCAATGAATTTAATAATTGATAATCAACACCATTTGCTTCTTTCATAGCATTTTGCATTGTATAATTTGACAAAGAGCTACTATATTGGTCAGTTAATATATCTTCTAAATTGTGTCCTTCATCGAGAATTAGAATAGCTTTTTCTTCATCCATTCCAACAGCTTTTTTGATATCTTTATTAAGAAAATAATTATAGTGACCAGTAATGACATCAAATTTCGATAATAATTCCCTAGCAGTTAAATAACCACACCCTTTGTAATCATTAGCCATTTGTTCTAATTTAGTTAATGTTAAAACAGATGGTAAGGGAATTGTCCCTTTTGAAGGCAAACAGGATCTACAAGCTGTATATTCAGGAGATACATTTTTTGAACTTAATTCTTGATATCTTTTACACATATCGATAGCCGTTATTGGAAAGGCATTAGCCACGTGTTCAATATGGCATAATTGTTTTCTAGATGCCATTTGCAGGCCAGTTATCAATTTAGTCTTGTTAACCTCATTTAACCTGACCAGTTCATTAATGACTTGTTCATTTTGCTTATGAGTCTTAGATAAATAAATTATTTTTGGTCTTGAAGATGGAAATTCTACATTTAATGCGCCATATAAATTAGAAAGGGTTTTACCAAATCCGGTCCCTGCTTCAATTAATAAAATGCCATTTGACATAATTATATCCGATACTTGTTGAATGTATCGCTTTTGAAGCATGTAAAATGAAACAGGAGAGTTATACCTATCTTTAACAATTTCCATAAAGCAACAATTTCCTAAGTTACGAAAAATTGAAAAGAATTAAATAGATTTGTTCGACTAGCTAATTACAAAAATTAAAAAAGAATCTTTAATTAAAAAGTATAAAAAATATCAAAATAAGAAATAAAAATATTATTTAATTCATGAATAGTATTTATTTTTATTACTAAAGGTGCCATTTTTGAGCCACAAAAGTAAATTAGAATTTCTGCGAATCATTAATAGTCAGAAAATCGAATCAAAAAAGGAAGTAGGTATTAGAATAGATGGTTTAAGCCGAAGTCTTTTAGCGAATCCACGTGCATCATATGCATTCGGTGATATATCCAATATTCTTGAAGATGCTAAGCGTGAAATGAATACCCTTAATGATCGAATTTTTGACGGTTTTTCTAAATCTTTTCTTGGATTATTAGGCGTGGGCGGATCTGATGCTAGTTCATCAGCTGCTGACGCTGAATTGTTTCAAGAAGTTGAATCTTTAAAATCTCAAAACCAACAGCTACAATCTGAAGTCACTCGGTTACGTTCATCAGCAATTGGAAAATCCGGTGTATCTAATGAGCAAGCGATGAATATACAAAAACAATTAGGAACAGCTCAGTTAGATCTTGAACGAAAAGAAGTTGAGATTCAAAAACTTCAGATTCAGCTTAATGCCGCTAAAAGTTCAGATCCAGGACAAGCATATGTCCAACAGATCACTAAGCTGAAAACTGATATGGATTTAGTCCTCCAACAACGTGATGCTTTGGAATCAACCGCCAAAAGACTTGAAGCTACTTTAAAAAATAGTGAAAATGATATTCAAATCTTGCGTGATGAATTAAATCGTAAAGATCGCGAAATTGAATCTCTTGTTGGTAAATTAGCTGAAATTGAAGATTTACAAAACCAAAATGAGGAATTAAAAGGAGCTGTTATTAAAGCTGGTGACAAGATTAAGCAATTAACTCGCGATCTTGATAATCTTAAAGAAGATGCAGAGCGTGAAATTCTTCGTGCTCATGAAAGTGCTAAGCAAGAAATTATCAGCATTCAGAAAGACCTTGATTCAGTAAAACGATCTTTAGATGAGACCATTGAAGAAAAAGAACTCCTCTTAATAGATGCTTCAGAATCAACACAAGCTATCCAATATTATAAACAGGAGGCTACAAATTATACCAACCAAATAAAATCTATGCAAGCTGAAATTGATGGCCTAACACAGAATTTACAAATGTTTATGGCATCTCAAACATTAGGTTCATCTCCTCAATCAAATGTTCTTTCAATGCTTGATAATATCATGTCAGAGGATAGTTCATCAACAAATCTCAATGACTTAACAACACAAATTACCAAGATGTCAGCTGAACGTGAAATAGCTCAGAATGAAGTACAAAAACTCACAGAAGAACTTAGTAGGTTAAATAATGAAGTTAATGAACAATCACGAAAAATAAAGAGATTATCAGTGGAAAATGAAACCTTAAATACCGAAGTAACAAATCTTCAACAAGAAATTGAGTCAGAAGTTGGTCGCAGACAAAAAGCATTAGAAAGTTCTACGCAGCTGAAAAAAGAACGTAGTGACTTATTGACAACACTTGATGATAAGACTCTTGAAATTGATGAATTAAACAAAAAAATTGATGATTTGAAACGCGATTTCGAACGAAAACAAAGAGGAACTACGGATTTAGATCAGCAACTAACGCAGCTTACAGAAGAACGTGATCAATTACATAATGCTGCTGATACTTTAAAAGCTACAATTAAGAAATTAGAACTTGAAAAACGGGAATTTCAAGATAAAATCTCTTTGTTAGAAGAAGAAAATACATCTATCGAACAAAAGTTAGATACTTCAAGAAAAGAATTGTCACTGGAAATAAAAGCCAAAGAACAATTCTCAAGAGAACTTGATAGTGCCAATAGAGAAATTTCAGAATTAAAGATAAAATTAGATAGCATGATGCAGGAAGATGAGGATAGGACCAAACTTATGGAAACTATTTCTCAATATCGTGTTAAAGAAGCCAATTTAAATAATAGAATTGTTGAATTAGAAACAAAATTGACTTCAGTTACAAGTGAAGTTGACTTGAAAGAAAAACAAATCGAAGTACATGTTAACAGATCTAAAGAATTAACCAATGCAATTAATTCCATGAAAATAGAAATTGAAGAGTTAACTAAAGCACGAGATATTGCTGAATCCACATCTTCTGAAAAACAATTTGAATTTGAGCGAGTTTCAAGACTATTATCTAATTTAGAAAAAGAAAAAGAAAAGATGGATCACGAATTAGAGCACGCAAAAGAAGAATTAGAAGAAACTCTAAAACAGCAACTCAATTATCAAGAAAAAATCGATGCAGCTGACCGTGAAACTGATAAATGCAGTGCTAATTTAACCAGAGAGAAAAAAGTTAATGATTTTTTCAGACGTGAATTAGAACGACTACCAAAATACGTTATTTTATTTGTTCTTAATGAGGTGCGCAAAGCTACATTAACAGAGATACAAAGAACCATACACAGACCACAACTCTGGGTAAAACGTGAAATTCAAAGTCTCGTTCAAGAAGGATGGGTTCGAGAACTTGATGGAGAACACGTTGAACTAGTGAAAGATTTTCCACCAGTGTAATGTTTTTTCTTTTTAATACACTTAACCACTTTTTTTCTTAATTAACATTGTTCATTTTCTTTTGAAAAAACCAATGATAAATTTTGTCGAAAAGATTCAGTTTTATTCACTTTACTTATTCTTATATTTCAATTCAGATCATTTTTTTTAAATAAATGAGCTAATGAAAGAATTATAAGATGATTTTTCATTGATTTTTCATAGTTAATTTATTTTCTCTTAACTCCCTCTTTGAGAATTTTTTCATGGCTTCGAAAAGAAAAAGTAATTCAAAAAACAATTCTACTTTTTGGGATCTGGT
>DAHXPE010000167.1 GCA_027364495.1 Candidatus Heimdallarchaeota archaeon
TAAACTTTGAAACAATTAATCAATTTGGGTAAGATATTATCTGGGTTATTATCTAGAGAATTTTCTAAATAAAATTTTTCATTTATTATCGCCATAGATTTGGTGACGGCTTAAAATTTAAAATAAAAATGAAAACAATTCTTTGGAACTCTCAATCATGCTATTCAAAGAAATTATACCGTACATATCATCAATTGATGATATCCAAGATGCCGTTGTCAAAAATGAATTACAATCCTATTTAGCGTAGGATCAAGAGTCAGGTATAATGCCTTAGGAGAATACTGAAACACAATTTCGTGAACCTGTTGCTTATTATGATGCTTTGATTTATGTTAGACAAAATTATTTCGATAACGTGGTCAGCTCCTTTAAAGTGGTGGTTCAGGTATACTAAAAAGTATGGGATAGATGAAGAGTAGTATAATTTTTTTTACTAAGGCGGTGGAAACAATAACTGCTGAAAATACAAAATTACTAATTAATACATTGAAAGAAAGAATCAAACCTGATGGTATAGATCTGGATAAGCTTTATAAAGATTATTTTGTTACAATTTATCCGGAAAAAAGGTCTAAATTAATAAAATACAGTTATTTCAAATTTTTTTTTTAGTTGAACATTATTTTTCTCTTTTTCAGGTTGCTTTATTTGATTTTTTAATCGATTTAAATTGTCAAAACAAAAATTTAACCGGAATTAGTTCAATTATAGCTGGTATTAAGAATTTTTCAAGTGTTTAGATTAGACTAACATCATACCCAAGAACATTAATAAGTTAACTAAGATTTATTTATTAGATAATTTTCTGGACAAAGTTTTTATGGAGAATTGGACTATAAATGAATGATATGGTAGCTATTGAAGTTTTTCCTATTGTCTTGCTTGGAGATATCTATAAAATTAAATTAGCAAATACTCTAAAACATATTGATAGAACTTATTATGAAAATATGATAATTCATCATTTTAGAGCTAATTTTGAAATTAGGACTATTAAAATTGACGATTATGAAATTCCTCTCCAAATTTGGGATATTCCAGACGCTGGAAAACTACTGACTAATTATAATAAAAATATTCCAGATTCTAGTATACAACGAATTTTAGAATTTTTTGATAAAGTAAAAATTTTTATTATTGCAATTGACCAACAAAATCAAAATTATGAATTTTTAGAGCGAATATTATCGGTGTTAAAAAGAAATTATTCAAATTCCTATTACTTTGTAACGGCTAATATAATAGCATCCAATTCCTTTACAATAAACAAAAAGATAAAAGAATTACAATCTCAATACCCAAAATTGAAAGAATTTTTATTAATCTCAGAGGAAGAAAAGGAATATGAAGAAAAATTGTTTAATTTTGTCAGGAAAATCATTATAGAGGAATTTATAAAAGGAAATTGATTTTTTAAAGTTTTTTACATTCTCATTTTCTCTTTTTAGCTCATTAATCCAAGAATATTAGAAAATTTTTGTTATATAGAAATTTTTTAAACGAAGAAAAAATTTTGTCTTAAAAGTAGGTGTAAACTATGAAATTTTTACTTGGCGGTCTAGGTAATTGGTATAATGATTACCCTAGTATCAAGGAAATGGTTTTAGAAGCTGATAACTACGATTTTGAAGCATGTCTCATGCCAGATCATTATATGTGGGGTATGAGAGAAAATGCAAGAATGAATAGACCTGATAACTACCGAACAGTAGATACATGGGTAGCAATGTCGTATCTTGCTGGAAAAACTGAACATATCAAATTGGGGACACTAGTAACTCCAGTACCCTTTAGACCTCCTGCCATGATGGCTAAAATGGTTGCTACTCTGGATAATCTCTCAAATGGGAGAGTAATCTTCGGTGTTGGAGCTGGTTGGAGTCGTGATGAATTTGATGGATATTCAGAATGGGTACCTGACAAGATTCGTGTTGATAGAACTAAAGAAGGACTGGAATTAATGTTAAAGCTTTGGACATCAAAAGATCCAGTAACCTTTGAAGGAAACCATTATAAAACAACAAAAGCTGTTGTGGACCCTCAACCCATTCAAAAACCTTATCCACCATTACTTTTTGGCGGATCTGGTAATAGAATGCTCTCAATGGCTGGTCAATATGGTGACCTCATATTTGTCCCTCCTTGGGGTGACCCTTCACAATTCAAAGAAAAAAAAGATCGAGTTCTTCGTTCAGCAAAAAAAAATAACCGCGAAAACAAACTAAATTTCGTTGGTGGGATGATAGGTGGTGGTCCAAAGGTTGAAAACATCAAGGATTACACAGAAATAATTGAATCAGCAAAAACAGAAGGGAATAAGTACTTCATGATTTCATTTAACCGCGATACAGATGGACTAAAATTAATGAAAGAATTTGCTAAAGAAATCATTCCATCTTTTTCTTAAAAAATTGGAATCTCTATTCTCTATTCTTTTTCAAAAAATTCCCTAATAATTGATGTAATAGTTTTATTTGATGTGCATTGGGCTGCATCAAATTCTGGACCAAATATCCATAATGCTTTTTCAAATATCGGTTGTTATTCGTGCAATTTAATAGAATTTTTTCTACTAACTTTTCTAATTTTTTAAATCAATCAACGAAAAAATAAACATCTCTTTTTGAAACATTGTATTGAGCATGAATTGTTATTAACCCTTCAACATGATTATGTAACAATTGTGGGTTTTCAATATGTGTTATTATAACTGCCAAAGACCTATGAAACATGCTATATGTTTTTCTAAATCAGTTTCTTTAAAAAAATAGGCTGCATCAGTTTTTAAAAAATAAGAATAGAATTTAATGACAAAAAGATCCAAATTTGTGGTTATAATGAGTAAAGATTGAAATAATTGGTCTTTATCATTATCTGAGAGTTCAATGAGACTTTGCATAATGAAATAAACTCTTTTTATTTCTATCAAATAAAAAATTAGATAATCTTAATATTAGTTTTGATTTATCTTTTTACGTTTAAATACATCAGAAATACTTATTTTTGTTTATTTTCGAATTTAAATTTAAAGAAATGCTTCTTGAACAAATTATTGTAAAAGTATGATTTATTGAATTTCAAAAGTTTTAAGTATATGATTTTAAAATGTCTCTAACAGCCCAGTTTTAGTTAATTTTTAAAAAAACAGATTTTAGTGAATTTTTTATGTTTATGAAGAAATTAATAAATATTTTAGGAAAAACTCCTGAAAAAAAAAAGGTAACTTTATTGTTTCTTGGTTTGAGCAATGCCGGTAAATCAACATTATTAGACTATCTCATTAAACAAGAGTTTACCGAGAATTTAGATTTAACTATGGGTGCTAATATAAAAAATTTTTCAACTAAAATGCTTAATTATAATTGTATTGATTTAGCTGGCCAAAAAACTTTCAGGGTCTTATGGAATAATCATATAGTATATGCTTCAGCTTTAATTTTTGTTATTGATTCAGTTAATTTTGCCGATTTACAAGAGGTTAAAGAAGAGTTACATAATTTAAGTAGATTTTTACATGAAAATAATTATAAGAAAACTGTTTTAATCTTAGCAAACAAGTATGACCTACCGGAAGCATTAGATTTTTTAAAATTGCAAGAACTGATTGACTTAGATTCCTTAGGCTTTGATAATATCAATATTTTCAATGTATCAATTAAGACAGGTCTGAATTTATCAAAAGCATTTTTATGGTTAGAAAATGAATTAATGGTCGGTTACCATTAATTTGTAACTCTAAAAATTAAAACGCGTCAATTTTTTCTTTTAAATCAGAGATCGAAAAAATTATTTCAGATTTTAGAATTGTTGCATAATCAAAACGACCACCGATTCAATCTGACTAGCCAAATTTGGACACTAGCCAAAATATGGTAAATCTTTGAATAAGAATAACCAATGAAGGATCCCACTTGATCGGTTGAGTAGCGGGCCGATACTCTGATAGAGCTTCGTTCGGGAAGAACTTCACCAACCCGTAAAATTGCTTTACTGCTGTTTCTCAAACAAAATAAGTATAAATTGACCTCAATTTTCTGTTGGTTGTCTACATTTTGCCAAGAAAATATGAACTATCGATTAACCCTAATAAAATTTATATAATACGTAAAATTACTTTATTTTGTCGTGGTTATTCATGCCGTTTACTTTAAATGCAAAAAATTGCACTTTTATTCTTATCGATGTTCAGGATTCGTTGTTCAGATTTGTTCATGATAATAAAACAATAGAGATGAATATAAAGTTATTGTTACGATTAAGAGCAATTTTAAACATTCCTATCATTGTCACTACTCAAAATGCTCTGAAATTAGGAACAACGCTTCCTTCATTAGCTAAACTGTTACCATCAGGTCAAAAAGAGTGGGATAAATTAGTATTTAGCTGTTTAAAAGTTCCAGGAGTAAAAGAAGAGATAAAAGAACTAAACAAAAAAACAGTTGTTTTATTTGGAATTGAAGCTCATATATGTGTCTATCAAACAGCTATTCATGCATTAACAGAAAAATATGATGTTGTTGTTGTAACTGATGCTGTTTCATCCCGTACATTAGAAAATAAGAAAACAGTTTTATACCAATTACATGAATCTGGCGTAAATCTCCTCAGTACTGAGATGGTTATTTATGAATTACTTGAAAAAGCTGGGACTCCTGATTTTAGAGCTATGTTACCATTTTTAAAAGACCCTATGACAGCATAAGTGAACAAATAACTTTAAGTCTTCTTTGTGTCATATATTTAAAACAAAAATCAACTTCGTTTTTAAATTGCATTTTGATGTTTTTTTATAATTAAAAATAGACATTTTGCTTGTTTTCAGAAGGATCAGTAATGGAATTTAAGAAAATAGATATCCTTTCAAGTCCAAGAGAAGAATGGATACTTTATCATAAATTTAGGAAGCTCTATCACCTTGAAAATACTCCTGATGAACCATATATGGAAGATAATAAATGGGAAGAGTCTGATATGGCTGATTATAAAAATTCTCTTATTGATATGGAATTTAATAATTATAGAATTTTAGATTCCCATGAGATTATTGGCACTTTTAATTTTCGTTTTTACAAAGAAACTTCAAGCGGTTTTGAAGGAAATGGACAAATAGTAAAATTTGAAATTGAAATATTGAAAAAATATCATAGGCAAGGATTGGGAACTCAAGCATTATCAATTATGTACCACGAATGTTCAAAATTTAATAAAACTATTTTCATAAGTGAACGACAGAATTTTCTGACTAAACCCTTCTTTATTGCAGTAGGAGCTAATATTGTTCAAACGCTAATTAAAAACCGTCTTGATCTAGATAGGATTGATTTTGATATACTCAATAAATGGGTCACAGAAGGTGAATTAAGAAACAGAGAAACAAGAATAATTATACAAGAAGGAAAAATACCTGAAGAAATTGCTTTAGAATTCGCCAAATCCTTCAATGATTCAGTCCAGCATATCCCACGAGACGGAATTGCAATGGTTAGAACTGAATTTGGTATAGTGGAATTAAGAAGAATGGAAAAAATTAATGATTCAGGAAAAGTAAAATCTATTTATGTGATAGCTATTGAAAAATCTGGTGAAATTAGCGGTATTACAAATGTACGGATAATTCCATCAAACGATGAATTACTCTATCAGGCAATTACAGGTGTTCCTATGTCTTTTCGAGGAAGAAAACTTGGAAAATTAATTAAAGCAAAGATGGTTCTATATATTAAGGAAAAATATCCTAATGCAAAGTATATAATAACTGATAATGCAGAAACAAATGATTCCATGCTTAATATAAACAGAAAATTAGGTTATAAAAAGTTTAAAGAATTACTTTCTTTTCAGGTTGATAAACAACACTTACAGTCATATTTGCAATCAAAAAATATGTAATTTTATACTTACAGGAGTATTAAAATCAAAAAATATGAAAACAGATATATTTAATGTTTCTGAAGGTAAATGGGAATTATATTATCCATTTAGGAGAAATTATCATGCTCAAAATAATTCAAGTGAACCAATCATGACTGATAATATTAATGCTTTTCATATTATTATAAATTTAAATAATAATCTCTTTTTTACTTTTT
>DAHXPE010000171.1 GCA_027364495.1 Candidatus Heimdallarchaeota archaeon
AGAAGATTTTTATCTTATTTACTTCCTCCAAGGAAAAAAGGATCCATTCCTTTTGTAAAAATCGCACAGACAACTAATATTCCTGAGGATCTGCTAATATCATACTTTGATTCAACCTTGGATCCCGAAATTCTTAATAATTTTGGTCTAATCTTAAAAAAAGAAGAGAGCTCTGTTAAAGGTACACAAATAGTAAATTATACGCTTGTCATAGATAAATTATCAAATACAAGGGTTCTTTCCTATTATTTAATGGAAATTAATAGATTTTTTGATCAATATGTGAATATTTTACCTAGTAAAAGTAAAAGTGCTAGTGCAAGTGGTTTTATTCAATATCAAAGTACCAGTAATTATTTAGGTCAAATTTGGGGTAGTTATGTATTTGGTAGTGTATTGGGTGAATCTGATACATTATTTAACTTGAATAACGAGATAATTACTGAAATCAAAGAATTAATTGAATCAAGAAACCTTCTTTTTGAAATAAAAGCTGAAATTGAGAAATACTCTTCTGAAAGCGAAAAAGCTGACCAATTAATTATTGATTCAGCAACAACCCAATATCAAAAACTTACATCTATATTGAACGAAAAAATTCTACAATTAAATGAAAAAATAGCTCGATTTACAGCTTCTATAATACAGAGCTATTTTATTATGCTAAAAACCATAACAATTCCAACCAGGGTATCAACAACCAAAAAAAGTCAACAATTACATTCAGTTATTGAATTTACTTTTGAAGTAAATTCTAAAATAGTTGCCCTACATGATGATCCTAAAGATTGGATTACTTTAGTATTTTTTAGTCATATTTTATCTCAAGGAAATGTTACTGTTTTTAAAGACTCTTTAGGAAAAGAATTATCTGAGTATTACGAAAGTATTTTCAAAGTTTGGGATGGCATACAACTCTTAACATTTGAATCAGAGGAGTGGACCATAACGAATCAATTACAACAATTATATATTAAACCTACTCGTAGAAGAGATATGTTACTAAAATTCTTGAATTTAAAAAGTCAATGACATGATTTAAAACTGACAAGCCTTGATAAACTCTATTAAAACTATTAAAATACTATTTATCGTAGTTGAATTATTTTTAACTATTAAATCAGGAATAACTGGTAAAGGAACATTTTCTTTTAATCTATGCAAACGTGCATCAAGCATTTTACCTTGATCACGTCTTCGTTGAGTGATACGCTGTTTAGCTAATTCTGTGGCTACATCAACAAAAACAACCTTACATTTTGGATACAAAGTCCTTGCTTTTTCCAATTCGTTTCTAGATAAATTGACTAAAACGGTTCCTTTCTCCAAAAAAGGATCTATTTCTTCCCACGGAACACCATAACAATTGTCATAGATTTCCCAGCTCAGAGCAAAGAAATTATCTTTATCAGCCGTATGAAAATCTTCCTTTGTTATTGAATGAAATTGCTCAGTTTCGTCGTTTTTTCTGGTAATCCAGCGTTGAGCAATATGACACTCCAAATCTTCAGCTAATAATTGGTCTCTCGATTTGACCATTAAAGTGTCTTTTCCAGATCCAGATGCACCAATAAATACCACTAACCTCGAAGAATGAAGATTAGGAGATCTAGACTTTTTATTAGAAAAAAAATTGGACACCAAAATAAAAATTCGCTCTGATTACTAAAAAAAAATGAAGATATTAATAATTCAGCAATTACAATCATTCATAATTTTAAAAAAAATTTTTTAGCTTAATATTATACGTAAAAAATATTTTTTAAATCAAAAAAAAAACAAAAATTAGACGATTTATTGTCAAAAATAAGCTAAAGATTGATTTTCATTTAATCCAAAATTTAATTAACGGAAAATCATAATAATATAAAGTAGATAAAAAATTCATTAAAATAATCAAATTATGATTTTTGACGTTTCTTAATTCAAAAACGTGTATAATTATTTTGAACAGTATTTTTAGATAATATAACATGATGGCATCCTTTTTATGCGTGCTGATAACAGAATTAGAATTTACCCCGAATACTTTGATGCTACCTTGACTCGTGCTCAAGGACGAAGAGTATCAAAAAAATTAGCCCTTGAAAATCCAACACTTCTAGAATTAAAGTTAAGTGCTCAAAAACTCAAATATACAGTCGAGATTGATGAAAATAGAGCTTATCCTAGACATTGGGAACAAGCCAATGGTCTTCTTTATCTTTCAACATCGGAGACTCTTCAAGAGCTGGCACCGAAAACTCAAATTCTACATAATCTATCAAAAACAGTAAAAGAGTTTGCAAGACCCAAAATTAAAGAATTAAAAGAAGAAAAGCGTGCAAAAGAACTTCAGGCTAGTAAAAAAGGAAAAACACAAGGAAATCCTTCACCGTCTCGTAACATAGATAAAAAACAAGCCGGTAAGCCACTAAGAAGAAGAAGATAATAAAATAAGACGTCGGTAAAAATTTTGGTAACAAAAGATGAGATAATTATGGTCGAAAAAACCAAAGTTGAAGATGAAGAAGATATTCTTTTAGATGTAGTTTGTTTTACATGCCCCTACTTGTTTCGTTGTGGTCCGCGTGCTGAGCATAATCCAATAGATTGCGCGTGGTTACGAGACTGGATTGCAGAAAAAGTGGAGATTTACGAAAAGGAATATGAATATGAAGACGAGGAATAAATTTTCGTTTGATTGTAGAGTTTTATTGAATGCCTGATCCACGTAAAAGAAAACCCGATTATTATTATTATAAAGCTAAAGAGGAGGGTTATAAATCCCGTGCATCCTTTAAGATTAAACAGATGCATGAAAAATTTCACCTTTTTAAAAGAGGTCAATTAATTATTGATCTTTGTGGTGCACCTGGCGGTTGGTCGCAGGTAGCAAAGGAGTATATTGGTTCTAATGGAAGAATCATAATTCTTGACTTACAAAAAGTTCATATTGATGGTATTGAAAGTTATGAATGTGATATAACTGCTGAAACAACTCTACCATTTATTTTAAAGGAGATAACACCTAATACAACAGTAGATATGGTTCTTGCGGATTGTGCTCCTAAAGTAAGTGGCGCTTGGGCTACAGATCAAGCACGCCAAATGTTTCTTGCAGAGAATGCTTTAATATTGGCTATAAAGTTGGAATCTGATATTTTCGTAACAAAAGTCTTTGAGGGAAGAGATTTCAATGAATTTAGAGAAACTGCTAAAAAATCTTATGAAAGTGTCCGAGTGTATAAACCTGAAGCCAGTCGAAAAGAATCAGCTGAAACTTATGTCATAATTAATGGTTTTAAAGGAACGGATGCACTTCTTGAACTTGAAGACAGGGAATGAAGCTGGCATTAGTTTTCTTCTACCCGAAGTAGAAGAATCTGCTCCCAAACAGCAGCATGTTCCTAGAAGATCTGATCCCGTTTTTTATAATGCTAAGCAAAGTCTCAACCGTGATCTTTCAGTATTGATTCTCCATGCTAGTAAAAGTCTACAATTATCAAAATTAGAAAATGTCGTGGAAACATTTGCTGGAACCGGTATACGTGCTCTTCGCTACGCAGTACAAGGACCAACAATTAAAAATTTATATATTAATGATATTGCCCCCAAGTCTATTAACCTTACAAAAGACAATTTGGAATTGCATAAAGATAAAATTTTAGCTAATCTCCATTATTATAGCATGGATGCAAAATTACTTTTTCTTGAATTACGTAAGCAAGATATATTCCTCGATTTTATTGACATCGATCCTTATGGTACACCACAACCATATTTACGAAATGCACTTCTTACGTTAGAGCGTTCTGGTATTTTAGCAGTCACTGCAACTGATATGCCAGTTATTACTGGTCTTTATCCAGAAAAAGCATATCGATTGTACCAAATTCCTAACTTCAAGGTTGTTAATAGATCTTATTGTCATGAAATAGGATTAAGAATGCTTATTGCTTATGTTCAACGGGAAGCTTTTTTTTACAAGTTAGCGCTGGTTCCATTATTAAGCTTTTACTGTGATCATTATGTGCGAATCTTTATGCATGACAAAGAAAATATGTCAGTAGATAAAGTAATTCAAAGCCATGGATATATATCTGATTGCACACATTGTGGTAAAAGAGATTATTATTTTTGGAATGAGTCATATAAACACAAGAGCGTCTGTAGTAATTGCTCAAAAAGTGTTCATCCCATAGGTCCGCTTTACTTAGGTCCTTTACATGACAATTCAATTGTTGAAAAATTACAACAATATATTATTGAATTTCCTAAAAATCTGGTAGACCGTCGATCAAGACTGGAACGAATGATTCCGTTATTTAAAGAGGACCTAAAAGTAAATGTACCATGGTATTATGAACTTGGTGAAATTGGAAAAAGAATGAAATATTCTATTCCTTCTCCAAACGTTTTAATAGAAAAACTAACCTCCAAGCAGTATGTGGCGAGTCAAACACATTTTGATGGTCAAGCTATTCGTACTGATTTCCCACTTGAAATAAACGGTAAATCTTTATTAATATAATTTATCTACTTTTTATATCGTCCAATCTTCTCCTTTTGTCCAAACTCGACTCAAAAAAGCCGCTATATCTTCAATCCCAGTTTCATCAAAAGATGAATAGGGTACTAATGGTGAATGAGCTTGTAATTCTTGTAAAATAGGTAGAATTTGCATGCTTAATTCCTGTAAATTTTGACTGTCCATTTCACTCATATCAGCTCTTACCATATCAATATCTTCAGACCAACGTTCAATTCGTTCAAGATCGCCTTTTTCAAGAAGGTCAACTTTACTCAATGCATAAATCATTGGTAATTGTAATCTGAATTGGACACTCGCTGCTAATAAATTCAATGAAACCCATGAACTTGCTTTTTTCACAATATTTCCATCGAATAAAAAGATAGCTCCTGTCGAGTCTTGATCAAACATTGAAGTGATGATTGGCCCAGCAGATCGATAGACAAAAATTTCTAATTGACCAGGTGTGTCTATAAGGACTGAATCAGCCTCAAAATCGTCGATATCATCTTTAATATCCTGAAAAGAAGAAGCAATAATATCATTAGCATGAACCATGGCTCCGTTCGGTCCTAGTTCGTACATATCCACTACTTCTTGCATATCAATGTACTCTCGTACATCGATTTCACATGTATAAGGTAATTTTTGAACAGCTGGATCTAAATTGACATTTATCACATTTAAATCTGGTGATTGTGACTGTAAATACCTTCTCAACACAGCTGCTAAGACTGTTTTACCACTACCAGCGGTTCCCAAGAGAAAAACACTACCCATATTATAACCTGCGCCTAGTTTAATTCCATTTTAATAATAAATAGAGACATCTTAAAAGAAATGATTGCTCAACCTAATGTTTAGTACCTTGTTTGGGTCATATTAAATCAATTTTTTTTCTTCAGGCAAAAAGTAACATCTGGTAGATAACTCAAATCCAATCTTAGGGTAATATTCATGAGCTTTAGGGGCTGCTAGCAATAAAAAAGTCCCCCTATTGCCACTTTTAATTCTGGTTTCATCTAATAACTTTTTGCCAATACCCGTCCTCTGGTAGTCCTGATGTACTGCTAAATCTGAAACATAGGTGCAGTAAGCGAAATCAGATATCGCTCGAGAAATTCCAACAAGTTTATCTCCGTCCCAAGCTGTGATTAAAATATCAGCCTTCTCTAGCATTGTTGACAGTCTTTTTAAATCTTGAAGAGGTCTCCTCTCACCTAATGTAGAGTCAATTAGTATTTGAATAAATTGTTCTACTGTTAATTATTCTTGTACTAACTCCGTTTTATCATGTGACCTTAATCAGTGGTAATTCGACTACTGCATCTTTTACACCCCTCTCTCATACAATAACCATTGAAATGACTAAGTATAGCATGTATCGTTATTAAAAGTTCCATTATAATTTTTTATCTCTCATACAATAACCATTGAAATGACTAAGTATAGCAGTTATAATTATACAAGTGAAATTGACGTTTCGAAAAATTTTTCTCTGAATGCGAGTATTTGCACTTAATTCTTATCAATTTCCTTTTTCCCTAAACAAGTAGGTCAAAGATGTGATGATTAATTAAAAATTTTCCACAAGTTTT
>DAHXPE010000186.1 GCA_027364495.1 Candidatus Heimdallarchaeota archaeon
CAATTGGATCCTTACTCACTAAAAAATTTTCTCCATATCTTTCTGAATATAAGGTTTTATCAGTGGGTTTATGGCATTGAAAGTATTTATATCGACCTTCCTTAGTAATTCATCTTCTAATTGATTTTTTAATCGGATAAGATCGACTAAACTTTTTTTTCCTTCAAACTCTATTAAAATATCAATATCACTTGATTCTTCAAAATCTCCTCTTGCTATTGATCCAAAAAAATTTGCCTTTTTAACACCATTCTGTTGTAATATATTTTTTACCTTTTTTTTTATTTGATCTTTTGTTTCTAAAAAATTGCTTGATTGGGGCAAAGAATTCACTTGAATTTTTTTTAATCAGATTCTGATTCTAAATATTTATTTGACTTATTTAAAACTTCTTTTTTGCGAATATTTTTGACTATTTTTATTTTTAAAATATTTCCTTTCTCCGAATGAACGATGAATTATATTTTTATTACTACTTTTTGAATTAAGCTGATTTAAGTTTCAATGAATTTCATAGATTGACTGCAATATTGATAAATTTACCTATTTTTGAATGGTGTCCAATACGGAAGATTTGAATTTTCTTTTGCACTTTGTATATAATCCTGTAATCCTTTATTTTGGAATCTTTCTTTGGGTACCAACCAAAGAATCCTTTCCATGGGTAACGTAGTTCATGAGTTTTCTTCGGATCAAAAGGATTTTTTATTAGTAATTCAATTTCGTAAGTCAATAAATCATAAATTTCATTTGACAATGATTCCAAGTATTTAGAGGGTTGATCTATCTCTTCAGAACTTGACCAATAATCGTTGAATTCATCATCTCTATTGTTGTGCTTATTACTTCCCAGTTTATTCCAATGTTTGCATCGTGTTCTCTTCCCAATTCAGAAAGTACATCTCCACATTGTTTTTCAGTCAAACTTGGTTCCATTTTCTTTACGCCTTCTATTGACCACGTTATGTACAACAGATCATGGAAGATTTCTCCACCATAACCAGATGTCATCCTAAATATTGTTTCTCCAAACTCTTCTGGATATAGTTGCTCTATTTCCTTTAACACTCCTTCCACAAATTCTAATTTATCCTTTTCTACCAGTTTTATCACTTTTTTCCTTTTTTAGATTATTTATTGTCTAGTAGATTTTTTTCTTTTAAGAGACCTGGTCCCATCCTTTTCTCGCTCTATTTACTATTTCAGATAAAATTTAATAATTTTATTTTATTTTTTTTATATCCAATCCCGATCAATTAAACTAATACCATTAATCTCTCAGAATTCTTTAGTTCTTAATAGATTATTGATATTTCTGACGTATGTTGTATAATTACTTTCTAATTTGTCTCTTATTATTTTATCCTCTGCTACTGCCTTTTCAAAGCTATTCAAACATTCTAAAAATGTTGTAAACCCTAGTGGTTCAACCATACTCCTTAATGGCTGTAATTCTTCTGCCATAAACCAGTTGTCCATTACTGTTGTTTGAATTAAACCCGTTTCCTCAATTATCTTTGAATCTTTTTTGAAATTTTCTCACTCAATTGATGTGTAATCGCCAATTGACAATTGAAATGATAATGAGTCCAATATTTTAATTCTATATTCGACTTTTTCTAAGAAACCGATTAATTTTGTTAATCTTTGTTTATCCACTGTTCTGATTTGATAACATAGAATAATCGAATCATTCATTAATCCTCCTATATTTTTTGGAATCAAAACTTCGTTAGGATAAATTTTCCGACCTTGTTTTCTTGAAGTTATTGGAAGAATATTCACTACCGGTTAAATTTCATTTATTTGTTCATCACTAATTACTAAAGCTGGTCTGGTTTTTCCCTGTTAAGAACCTAGGATGGGCTTCAAATTAACCAAATATATACTCCATCTTAAAGTCATAATTTGAAAACAACTTAAGATTTTTAAAAATTTTCATTGTCAATAACTGAAAAGTCCTCTGTTACTTCTTTAATATCATCTTGAAAGATTGGATCTTTAACGGAACCCATTAATTCATTGATTTTTTTATTTTTCATTTTTTTATTTTTT
>DAHXPE010000195.1 GCA_027364495.1 Candidatus Heimdallarchaeota archaeon
AAAACTCTTTTTTATTCATTTATTAATGCAAGTTTACAAACAGGTTATGAAAACCCTATTGATACCTGTATTCAGAATGAAACCACTGGATTTACTTTAGATGGTGTAAAAAAAAATAGATGAAATTCCCTATGATTTCATTAGAAAGCGTATAACACTGACTGTTGACCAGAATAATACTCGAATTATGATAACGAAAGGTGCTGTCGACCAAATTCTAGAAATATGTTCAAGCGTTGAAATTGATGAATCAACACAAGCTCGATCAGAAATGTCTCGACATAGTAATGATTTGAAAAATGAATACCTTAAATTAAGTAATAGCGGACTAAGAACCATCGCTATTGCTTACAAAATATTGTCTCCTAATGAATCTTATGAAAAGGAAAATGAGAAAGAAATGACTTTTTTAGGATTTTTAACATTTAAAGATCCTCCCAAAGGAAATATAATTGAAGTAAGTTTTTTAACAATAACCTTTTTATGAGCCATTTGTTTGGCTCCTTGTGCAAGGTTAATAGCAATAATAACAGGTAGTAGCTGAGGAGTTAAACTAACAGCAATAGCTAAGGAAGATAAAATAGAATTTAGAACCGATCTTTTTAACTCAACGTTAATGAAAAATATTATTACTACAAGTATAAGAACCATTCGAGTAAGGACATATCCGAAATGACTGATTCCCTTTTCAAATTCATTTTGAGAAGGTTTTAATTTTAAATGTTTAGATATTTTGCCAAATTCAGTATTTAAACCGGTAGAAACCACTAATCCCGTTCCTGTTCCAGATATTACATGAGTTCCCATATATAAATAATTGGATCGTTTATTCATCGGAGTATCTTTTGGAACTATTTGAGAAAATTTTTCTAATGGAAAAGTTTCACCAGTTAATGAAGCCTCATCTAAAAAAAGATTATTAGCATGTAGTATAACACAATCAGCAGGAATAACAGACCCAGCTGATAATTCAATAATATCGCCTAAAACGAGCTCGTCCGCTGGTAATTCAATTTTTTTAGAATCACGATAACAGCTGATGTTCGAAGAAACCATTGCTAACAATTCTTTGACAGCATGAGAAGCTGAACGTTCTTGAAAAAAACTTAGAGCACCTGAAATTATTAAGATTGTCAGAATAATTGAAGCATCAACTTCATCACTCGAAAAAAAGGACAAAATTGCTGATATTATTAACAGCATTGTAATTGGACTATTGAATTGCTTAAGAAATGTGATAAAATCATTACGTTCAGTTCTTGGTTGAATATCGTTATATCCAAATTGGTCTAGGCGGACTCTAGCTTCAGAACTCGATAGACCTTCAGTAGAAGTTTCAAATGTTTTGAATAATTCCTCATTAGAAAGTGACCAAAAATTTTTATCCGTCGGTTCAATCATAATTTGACCCAATCTATTATCTAGTATCTTTAGTCAGAAAAGAAAAGTCACTCTTTAAAGAATTAATCCCTTATGAAAAAATACTTATTTTTCCAGAGCAGGATTCAAAATTTCCTATTAATGACGATATTGTCAAATCGACTTTAATTATTGATTGTTTTTTCAAGATTAAAAAAGAAAAATAAGAAATACGAAATTATAAACGTTAATGCAGTTAATTTATCTATATATTTAATGCATGTCATTAATTTGCCTTTTAATATCTAAAAAGGGAAATAAACCTCTCATATGGTCATAGTGGCGATGTATTATAACAATAGTATTTGTCCAGTGAAAATCCAATCCATTAGCATATATGTCTCGACAAGTTCCATCTCTGATGTCAAGTATAAGACCAGTTGGAGGATCCGATAGTTTATCAATGACAACATTTGATGTAGCCACATCATCTATGGAAAAAAAAGGTTTTATTAGCAATTCATCTATAATATATTCAAACATGGATATAAATCCAACTGAATAAATTTATAATCAAATTTAAAATTAACTCATAAAAAGAGATTGATTTCCCCGAAACAAAAATGATTTCATTTTGT
>DAHXPE010000206.1 GCA_027364495.1 Candidatus Heimdallarchaeota archaeon
ATCCATGGTTAAAATGCGGAGGGAATTGAAAAAGAACGCATTCAAAAATCTGAATAAAGTTGAAATTGATTCAAGTTACAAACTTACTCAGGAATTAGATATTGACAAATCTATTGTAAAAACCAATGAAAGAAGCAAATATCTGAAATTCGCGATTGGCAATTTCGTTTACACTACAAAAGAATTTATCCCACTCCTTAAAAAAGGCGTGGTAACCTTTGATTATCTTCAAAGAAAAACAATATTCCTAGCTCAAGTTAGATATGCCATTTCAAGATATAATTTTCCACTAGATGAGACATTGGAGCGTCTTATTAACCGTAACTCTATAACAACTGATAACGAGGATAAATGGCTAAGCCAAATCTCTAAAAAAATAGGCGATGCCACAAAAAAAGGGGCGAACGTAATTGGAGTAATTATCTGTGAATCTGGTTTTTATCAGACGAATTTAAGACAATTCTGGGATAAAATGGAAGATACTGAATTCGTCAATCTTAGCAAAATTTTGGTTAATCACAACCTAATAATCGGTAAACGAATTAAAGAGAAAACAACACTTGCCAAGGTTCTTGAGCTCAAGTTGAAGAATTTAAATGAGGACTATTCTTTATACGGTGTACAAAGAGCCATCAGTGATCTCGAATCTGTCATAGAAGTTTTTATTGAACAGATTAATGAAATATCTTCATTGTTTTATATTAACGCTCCAACTGAGGATGAAATCATAAACTATATTCCTCACGATATCGCCCATCTTGAAGATGAGCTTTATAACCTTGCTTCAATGAAAAGTAAAGTTTCAAAGGAATTACTGTATTTATTTCGATCAAGCATTCTTTCGAGTAATCATGGTAAATTGAGCCTTGCTAAGGTAATAGAAGTAAGCGGATCTGAAAAACTTTCTGAATTTATAGCTAATAGATCGGATCTTTCAAATGAACTCGACTCAATTTCAATTAATAAGATATTGAATAAGCATGATTGGATTGATTTTTTCAACTTAAAGATTCTTTTTGAAAACTATAAAAAAGCAAAGCAAATCATTCAAGATTATCATTCTTTCTTATCAGATCAAAATATCTCACTTCAACAAGTTGATTTTTCTGAATTCGTAACACTTCTCCCACCAAATTTTCAAACATTGGATGCCGAGACATTAGAAAAACTAGGTTATTTTTTATTAAACAGAATTCATTTTTCATTCGAAGTTGACCTTGTATCACTCAATTTAGCAGCACTGTCAGTTTTTATTTTTGAAGTAGCTCCAACTGGAACGGAATTAATTCAAATCTATAAACGGACTTCCAGGAATGAACTTGCAACGAAGATATTGTATTTGAAGGCACAACTATTCGATGATGCGAACTTTGATGAAACAAAAGCAACTCTAATGGATGCTATAAATAATATGCGAACAGTTCGACAAGATTACCCTTATGAGTTTCTTTTAGAGTTTAAAACTAAGCTAATGAAAAACACAGTCCATTCGAGTATCAAGATTATGCTTGAAGGACGTGTAAGGGATATGTCAAATCTAATTAAGAAAAAATCATGGGATAAATACTATTCAAAACTTGATGCACAAATTAAGACATTTTTTAACGCACGAATACTTCAAAAATCTATTCCATCCTTATTGAAATACAATCTTGTAAAAGCATATATTATCACTTCTCCATCACAATTTCCTTTAATGAGTACTTTAGACTCCACCGATTTTAAGTCGGAAGTTACTAAATTAGAGTTGAAAGATCAAAATTATGGCGAACTTAAGAAAATTTATGTTGGAACTGGGAATTCCACACGTGTCGGGGTAATATCTTCTAAAATTGATTTTGAAAAATTTAAACAAATGTTTGATAACGCTCTTAATTCATATTTTGAGAATCATATGGATGCGAAAGGAAAGCTTAAAGACAATCATTCTGCAGCTTACATTATGCGACTGTACTCTTCGAAAGATTCAATGGGTGTAATTCCTTTACCTAAAGGTGATGAAAATTCTTTGTATAAGAGAATTCTTGAGAGTATGGAAACTCTAGTTCCAGCTGAACAAATGTCTATCATTGCTGCAGTTAAGTCTGAGACTTCTGAAGAATTGTCTCTTAACACTATTAATTTGGATTTGCTCAACCAATCGTCTATGGATATTTTTGAATTCATTGATAATAAAAAATTTATACAAGAATTTTATGAAAATAAAGATAAAGAAATGAAAAGAAGAGTTCAAAGGGAAATATTATCTGAATTTAAAGAGGTTGGGGTGGGGAACCTTTGCTTGCATTTATACAAACATAAAAAAGATAACTCTCTTAGGCCGGAATTTATGAAAGCAATTGAAAGGGGCATCAAAAATTATACCAAAGTAAAACAGAAAAAAATTATGGAGATTTCAGACAGCCTTTTCGATGAATTACTTGCTATCGGGAATATGCTATCATAATAAATGTACAATTCATATTCATCTGCTTTTCCCTCTTTTTTTTAAATAAAATATTTGTAAGCAATTACCTTTTTTAATGGTTTAAGGGTGCTTAAAAATCGAAATTGCATGAGAGCCTTTAGTTGTGTATTTCTGGTTTCTCACATATCTTATATTTGGTTGCTATTTCGGTTACCCGTTGTGCTTTTAGATTCTATCTATTTATGGGATCGAGGGCATAATTCGTGTCTACAAATTCTCAATCTTAATTAGGCAAATTATTAAAAATGATCCAAATATTTTAATGACGCGTGAATGATGAAATACGATGATTGGGAAAGAAACTCATTCAAGGACTGCATTTACAGCAACCAGTTTTCCTTTGTTTTAAGTATATTTATTTCACGGAATTGTTCTATCAAAAACAAGTTCTTCGCGTTCGTTATTGGATTTTTCGCATTCAGGCTAAATTTTCAGAATGCTTCAGACAAAAAATTAATTTTGAATAAGGTTGTTTTAAATAAAAATATAAAATAAGGAAGTTATTTAATTTCGAAATAGATTTAATATGAATTTCATTAAATTTAAGTAGAATTTTTCAAAAATTTAGTGTCAATTTGGAATATCCTATCACTGGAATCAATTC
>DAHXPE010000218.1 GCA_027364495.1 Candidatus Heimdallarchaeota archaeon
TATATTTAAAAGAAGATTTACTAATTTGAGATCGTACTGCGTTCACAAAGGTTTGCCTGCCGATAAATATATTTTTTGTCGGCGGCTAAAAACGTTTCGATAGCTGCAGTGATTTTTGTCGAAAACTAGTTAAACACTTACCAAAGATTTTTTTAGTATTTTATTTGAAAAGACTTATGAAATGTTCTTTTTTCCAAGGGAACAGGGATCCACGGTTAAACATGACATCGTAGCCAGGTAAAGTTTGTTTTAATCTTCTTTCTTCAAATATTGAACCTATTATAAAATAAGCAACGAAAATCACATTTTGAAGAAACCAGACCATATTTCCAGAAAGGAAGATACTTGGTCCTAATACTAGGATAGCTCCAGTGTACATTGGATGTCTAGCAAATTTATAGAAGTATTTCACTTGAAGATCTTTATCAGGCTCTTCAGCTACTAATCCAACAAATTTAAAGGGATTAGTTTGTAAAAGAGAACCTCCAACAAAGATAACACCTATAACTGCTAGTATCAAAGCTATTAACTGAATTGTTGAAGTAGGTGCAATTAAAGGTTTCATGATTATATTATCTGGGCTTCGTGCTAAAAAAACCAGTATGATAGTCAATAAAATTAGTGTGAATCCTCCAACAAAGGTATAAAACAAACGATAATATTGTTGGCTAATTGGAAGAATCGCTTTTGCTTTATTAGAAGCGAAAATTGAATGCTGAACACAAAATGCAATTAGTAATAATCCAGCAATTATATCTACGATCATTTTTAAGTTTCCATTAAATTAAAACCATTATAACCAATGGTAATAACTCAGTTTTTTCTTTTTCTAAAGTTTATAATTTGTTTTTTTAAGGATTAAACTTGAACCAAAATTTTATGAAGTTTATATATTATGTATAATTTCAAAGATAAAACTTGTACTAATCATGATCAACCTAAAAAATTAAAATATTTCCTTAGTCCTCTTGGTGTAAAAACATTACACTGCCCTGATTGTGTTAATATAATTGAATTAGGCTTTAAAGAAATTACTGAATAATTTGTAATTTTAAAACCTTTTAGAAGGCCAATCATTATTTTGATTTACAGTTCTTGCAAATTCCATACAAACTAATTGGTTCTTGAACTAATTCCCATGAACTTGTTGTATTTATTTGTTTAATAATTTGATTAAGTGGAATTTCGTTTAAATCCTCAATTTTGCCACATGAAATACAAACCATATTTATATGAGGATCCAGTCTTCTATCATAGTAGTTTCTTGCATAGTATCCCCCTTTCTCTTCATTTTTAAATGTTTTTCCTTGTATATTTGTTAAAATACCTTTTTTTACAAGAATATCAAGTGTTCCATAAACCGTTGCCTTTGAAATACCTGTTAAATCAGGATATAATTGTAAAATTTCGTTAGTTACTTCCTCTTAAGTACTAAAAGACTGATTATTTGTCTAATATTAATTTAAGAAAAGTTACGGAAAAATAGGTTTTTTTTGTTTTTTTTAAGCTCCTGCTAATGTTATAATGAGGTCTGTTAAAAAACCAGCGAATAATCCAATAAAAATTCCAGTCATGATTAAAGGAACATAATTATTTTTACTAGAAGTATTATTAATTAGTAAAATGACGTAGATTAATGCTCCAGCTGCTAATGCTAGAAAAAAAACATATAAAAATGATGATACCCAAAAACTTCCTAATAATGTCCCAATAAAGGTTGGTCCTCCGCCAATTAGACCTAATTTAATTAAATAAGTTATGGAAGGACGTTTTTTATCTCCAACTAGAGGGGCAACTATTCCAAATCCTTCAGTGGCATTATGTAAGCCAAAACCAATAATCAGGATGAGAGCTAGATTTATTTGTCCTTGTGCAAATGATTGACCTATCGCTAATCCCTCGCTTAAATTATGAACTCCAATTCCTATTGCAATCATCAGGGATAATCTTGAAGGAGATATATCTAATTTTCGTGGTGAAGATTCTGAACTACCGTCTATTTCAACAACTTTATTTCTCTTAACAGTCATAAATTTACTTTGATAAACTGCAATACCTATTAATCCAATTGCTAGACCCAAAGCCATTAGAAATAAAAAAATATAGGAATTACTATTAATTGTAGTTTCAAAAGAGAGAGTGGTCTCTTTCCATGCATATTCTAAAACATCAAACAATATAAATATTAAAACTCCTGTAGCTATGGCATTTAAAAAGTTTTTTAGTTTAGGCTCTGCAGATAATAACCCAATTGGCAAACCAAAAAAAATTGTAAAACCAGCTATGGCACCTAATAACAATAGTTGAAATATATCTATCATTTTATTTCACTTTTATTTAAAAACTTATTTTCGTTTTTCATTTTATGTCTAACTAGTAATAATTCTTTGATTTGCATTATTACAAAAATTTTATCCTTTATTAAACGTTTAGTTATAGATTTTTTCTCTAATGACTAATTTCATACCGCTTTTCTTTTTTTTATTTATTATTTAACTATTGTAAAGCTATATAACGAGAAAAACCTAAAAATAAATTCAAAATTTCACCTTGTAAATCCAAATCATCCTGTTTCCAAGTTTATTAATTAATAAAAAAGTAAATTTTGTCTTGATAAGTATTTAGAAGTGTCTTTTAAGTTAGATTAAATAATTATAAGTCGTTAATTGAACTAGGTCTAATCTAAACTAGTATAAATAAGGATTAAGAGAAAATAATAAAAATTAAATTTATGAAGGATAACAGCCAATGAATTAAAAAAAAAGATACTAAGCAAAATCTAACAGATGAAAAATAAATTTGCTAAACGCTAACAATTAAGTTTATTAAATCTGTCAAAACTCCACTAGATAATCCAATAAATATACCATTCATTACTAACAATGTTTTAATAATTTTAGGCCCAAGAGAATACATTAAAAGAATAACAAAAATTGAAAATCCACCCGTTAGCGACAGGATAACATGTGGTCATAACAGAAACAAAAAAACTTCCTAAAATGTTCCAATGAACATCGACCCGCCACCTATTAATCCTAATTTTAAAAGAAACATAATAGAAGGCTTTTCTTTATTACCAGTTAAAAGGCTAACAATACCGAATCCTTCAGTAGCATTGTGAGTACCAAATCCAATTATAAGTAATAATGCTAAACTTATTTCATTAGAAGCAGATGATTGACCGATTGCTAGACCTTCACTTAAATTAAGCACACGAATTCCTATTGCAACCATCAACGTTAGTTTATTTTGAGCAGTTGATTTCTTAATAATACCTCAACGTGAGCAGGTAGAATATTCAATTTAATGATTGTCGATCTACCACGTTTTTGAGGATTACTAACCTGGGTTACTATGAGATTCAATTTATTTAATTCTTGCAGATAATTAAATATGCTTGTATATCCTAGCGTCTTGAATGAAATATTTAAGGTTGATTTCATCTGATCAAATTCTTTTTTAATCTCTTTTATACGTGTGAAGTTCTGATCAGGATGTTTCAGAAAAATTTTAGCTATAACAAATAAAATCACTTTTTCCTGAATTTTGAGATTCAGTTCAATTTTAGAATGTTCAATAGGAATCCCCTCATAAACATTTGGTTTATCGAATTCCAATTTTGATGAACCTTTTTGCTCGGCTAGTCTTGCTGATCTCCATAACACTTCTAGGCATAATCTTGGGTCAATAAGACCATTATTTTGTGATGTAATCATATCAACAATTTGTTGAATGTCTTCTTCAATCCAGCTATGCTCAACTAAAGTTTCTGATGCTCTCATTTTTAGAATATCAAATACCTGTTCCGTCGTATATTCTTGAAATATTACTTTGTATTGACAAATTTGTATATTTGACAGGTTATCTAAATTTTCAAAGTAATTAATGCTATTACTGATTAACATAACCGAAATTCTGTTCTTAAATTTACCAAATTGTATAGGTTCATTTTCTAAGAGAGTTACCAACAAAATCCCATAATCTTTGTAATCATCGAGAGCTTCCACGTCATCTAGAGTCAATAAAAGATAAGCATTTGAAACTTCTAGATATTCCTTTAGATATTTAATTAATTCAAAGGTTGAAAAACCTCTAATTGGAAACTCTGGAACAAAACTTTGAATAACACTTATAAATATAGAGTATACAGTTCTATATCGCATGCAATTAATATGCCGGTAAACAAAATGAACTTTCGATTCAAAGTTTTTATTCTGAGCATATTTTACCAGATCTAGTCCAAATCTTTTTACAGTAACTGTTTTACCTGACTTTCTAGCTCCAGATATTAAGATTACAGTTGAATCAAATATTTTTTCATTGAATGTAGTCAAAATATCCTTGAAGATGACTGCAAGCTTTGTTAGTTCCAGTTCACGGTGAGGTAATAAATCTGGAACGTAATCCAGTGAAATTTTGCTGATATTCTTGAAAATTTCATGTGTTGCAGATTTTTCAAATTCTTCATTGAGAATACTATTGATGAGTCGGCTCAATTTGTATCAACCTGTGCGTCTTTATATTCAACTAAGTCTGGTAATATTCTATTAATATGAACAACGCAGACAAATGAAGAATGTAAAAAGAAACATTAATTAATTGATTACAGAATAATTCACACAAAAAAGGTTGTAATAGAAAAATTGGTAGGAGATTTGTAAGCATACTTTTTGGTGTAATTTATCGGAAGCGCTTAAATTAACAGCCTTTACATAGTAAAATCTTGGTTACTAAAGGAAAATTAAATTATTAGAGTTTTTTTAACAAAAAGTAAAAAAAAAAAATACGCTATTAGTAGTCAGAAATGAATATTTTGAAGATTAATAATCAAATTTCCAGACACCTTCGCCTTTGAAATTAGTAATAATGGTTTTAGTTGTTGTTAACTGATGAATTGAATAACCAATTCCTTCACGGCCAATTCCACTATTTTTCATGCCTCCAAATGGATAATAACCTATACCATGACGTGGATGATCATTTAGAAATACAGCTCCAACATCTAAAGTCCGAGCTAATTTTCTCATTCTAAAACCATCAGCACCAAAAATACATGCATCAAGTCCAAAAGGTGTACCATTAGCTATTTGACTTGCTTGTTTTTCACTATCGACTTTGATGAGAAGCGCTAGGGGTCCAAAAGTGTCCTCAACATATGCCTTTAAGTTTCCAACAATTGATGGATCTACTTCTAATAGAATAGGCCATACATAATTTCCTTTCCTTTTAAAAGGAATAAGTGATTTTGCGCCTTTTGCCACAGCATCCTTAAAGGTTTCTTCTATGCTATCTGCCGCATCAACATCAATAAGAGGTCCTATCATTGCATTTTTATTTTCCAATGGATTTTCAGGGGTAATCTTAGTATAGCTATCAATAAGTAGTTGTTTTATTTCATCATATTTCTCATTTTCAACAAGAACTAATCTTATTGCATCACATCGTTGACCCGAATTACTTAATAACCCTTTAATCAATTTGTCAACAGTTTTCTTAGGATCAGCATCATTTAAGACAATAGCTGGATCTTTGCCTCCAAGTTCTAGATGGAATTGTTTAATACCAGCATTTCTGAGTAAAATTTGTCCTACTTCTGTGCTTCCGGTGAAACTAATCGACTGAATTCGTATATCACTAAGATATTTTGTTGTATCTTTGCCATCGATTAAAATTGTTGCAAAACTTTCTTTGGGAAGACCAGCTACTTCTAATAACCTTGTCATGAGTATTGATGATATTGGTACAGCTGATGCAGGTTTTAAAATAACGGCATTTCCTAATAATAATGCTGGAATAATCTTTGTCATTGAAATAAAGAGGGGATAATTAAATGGACTTATAGCAAATAAAATACCAAAAGGTTCCCTTTTAACTATGGCTTCTGATTCCATAGTTTCTTCATTCCAGTCACCTGGAATATAATCACCAATAACATGGCTAAATTCCATTGCAGTCTTTTCAAGACGTTCAATAGTGGCTGTAACTTCACCATCAGCATTATTATAAGGCTTACCACCACCCCGAACTAATGCATCTACTAAATCAGCTCTATTTTCTTTTAATAAATTCGCTGCTTTTAAAAATGCCTTCATCCTTTCATTTCCAGGACAATCACGAATAGCTCGCGTTCCTTTTTCATAAATGACATTGACTGTTTCAGCCATTTGTTCTGGAGATAATTTTGATACATGGCAGAAAACACTGCCATCAATGGGGCTTATTAAATCAACAGTTGATGTTCCTCTAACCCACTTGCCAGCTAGGTAATTTTTAAAAATTGGCTTACCATCTGAGCCCATATCGAAAATGGGTTTAAAAATCGGATTATCTGTAATCAATTTTTACACCAAATATTTATAAATTTTCACGTACAAACAATTGTCAGTTTATTCGATAAAATTCTTTGAAAACAACTGTCCTTCACATAAGGGGCTTTAATGTTAGTTTAAAAATAATAATATTTGACAAACTTGTTTTTATGAAATAGAATATTTTATTAAAATAAGTCCAAATTAACTCAGAATAATAAGAAAAAAAGGAAACATAGAAAAATGTAAAAGAGAGGATTATAAAATACAGAGGTCAATCTTATTTTCGTTGGTCAATAGGGACATATGATCGTTGAGTTGAACCGATATAGATTTGTCTTGGGCGATGAATACGGGCTGTTGGTTCGTCAATTGATTCTTTCCACTGAGCAA
>DAHXPE010000257.1 GCA_027364495.1 Candidatus Heimdallarchaeota archaeon
ATTCGCTTAAATTTGATCAAATTTTAATAAATTTCATTTAAGTATAGAGGGAAATTACCTAATCATAAAAAATTTTGTAATGTGGGTATAAGCGAATTACATCTTAGAGGAAAAATCTATGACTCTTAATTATAAAATGAAGTTTCTTAGTCTTGGAACTGAATTAGAAGAAATTAAAGGTGTTCAAGGTAATGTACTGGGCAATTTAGATAACGGCAACCTTGAACTTTTTCGACAGGGTAAGAAAGATGAAAAAGTAGATTTACCTTTCTTTGCTATTCCATGGCAAAAGATAAAAGACTTTGATATAACCGAACAAGGTACTATTAGTAAAAAGAAAATTCTTAATCTTAAATTTATCGATGGTAAACAATTAGAGATTGAAATACAAGAAAAAGTCGAAAATAAAACCATATTAGCTGATTGCATTGCTTTTAAAAAATCAGCAGAAGAAAAGTTTCCAAAGGGCGCTGCTGATAAGGCGGTTGAATCTTTATCAAAAGTTACTGAAGCACTCGGAGAAGCTTTCGGTAAAGGTTTAGAACGTGCTAAAGGCTTAAGTAAAGGATTAAAAGATAAAATAAGTAAATAAAAAATATTCCAATTATTTACTATTCATAGCTTCAAAAATATCCCGTGGGCTATGTTTGGACCATTTTCGAATCTTTTTCCTTATTTTTTTGGACTGTAATTCTGTTAATTGAATTTCAACCAGTGGTTTATTGAATTTTTTCTCAATGTAAGTAAATAATCCTTCTTCTGTTGTATAACATAGTTTTTGAATTTCAGCCATAACTTCATTTGTTATTTGTCTTGCGGAATCAAAAAATTCTTTACTTTCGTCGTCCCATTCATTTTCTCTTTTGTATTTATTAAAATAGATTGGTTTTCCAAATGTAGCTGATAAATAAGATCCAAATTTAGGAAGGAAACTGCCAGGCTGAAGAGCTTCAGCTGTACCATGTAAATAAAAAGGAACAACAGGGATTGAACCATTTGTACGCAACACTAACCTTCCAACCCCACTTCGCCCTTCCTGAGTATATTTCTGATAATCTTCAATTGGTGTTCGTGGCATTCTTCCTCCTTGAGGAAAGATTAAAATATCATTCTTTGCTCGTAATTGCTCATAAAAATAATTCAGGCTTAATTGTGGGTGTTTCTTATCTATTGGGTAAGCTCCTAAATATCTTAAAATTCTGAAAACAGGAATTTCTTCATAAACTTGTCCCGGCGTAATAGTTGCAAAAAATTTTCGGTTGCCACGAGGTGGTAAGGCAGATGTACCAAATATTATTGCATCTAAATGAGATCTATGATTTCCTGCCAAGATAAGTGGTTGATCCGATGGAATACCAAGTAAATTTTCTGTTCCGTAAACTTCATAAGTAAATAATTTAGGAATAATCGACGTCATTATACCTTGAACAAGTCTAAAAAGAAATCTCCTTGGGAAAGACCATTTATATACCTTATAATGGTTTTTGTGAGTCATACTGATCATTTCATAAATTAAATGAGTTTCTAAGTGATAATTAATCGTAAAATTTAAGTAGCTCGTGAAAATAATATTTGTTCTTTCTGAAAATCTACAATTTTAATAATTTAATCCATTACTTAGTTCAAAGTTCCTTAATATCGATTTCTTTTTTGAAGTGCATTTGCAACAAGAAAAAGTTTTTTGGATATAAAAAACGGTGAAATGATTTATACTCAAGTATCTAACATTTAAAAATAGTATTAAAGCCTTTAACATTGATAAAATAAAAAACCAAGAGATATTTAATTCGTTTAGATTCAATTGATTTAAAAGCTTAGAACCTTATTATCTAAGGGTATTTTAAATTCAAAAAATCAAAAATACTATCTGAAATCAATTATATTAGTTTAAAAAATACTTTGGGGCAGGTAGCTTTAAAAAATTATTTAATTTCGAGAAATAATTAATTAATTATGTATATTGACACGCATCTTGATAGTTTTTATAACATGGTAGCTTCCAAAAGAGAATTTTCTACCTTACAAGAGAAAGGTCATGTTGATCTTCCGAGAGCTCGTAAGGGAGAGCTTTTGGCTGGTTTTTTTACTGGTTTTCCTAACTGTACATACTTTTTTGGTCCTGAAAATAGAAATGGTAAAGAATATGAAATGACTAGACCAGATTATACTGATGCTGACTTAACAGAAGAATATCTAGCTAACTGGATTAAAATTGTCTTTAATCCTCAAAATGGCCTGAAGCAACTTAAGTCACTTAAAGAACTTGAAGACCACATCTCGACCTATAATCCAAACGACCAAAATCAGCAGATTGGAGCTATCATGCATTTCGAAGGAGCTGCTGGTATAGATGAATCTTTACATAAGCTATATATTTTTCATGCCGCTGGATTAAGATCCATTGGTTTAACTTGGAATGAAACTAATCAATTTGCTACCGGCGTTCCTGGTGATGTCAATCGTGGGTTAACATCGGCAGGTAAAGACCTTCTTGACGCAATGCAATCATTAGGAATCTTAATTGATGTCAGCCATCTAAATGACAAGTCTTTCTGGGATGTTCATTCTAATTCGAATAAGCCTATTTTTGCATCTCATTCAAACGTTAGAAAACGGGCAGGTCATATGAGAAACCTGACAGATGAGATGATTAAAGCCATTGCCGAATCTGGTGGAACAATCGGTATGAATTTTGCTGATATCTTTTTATCATCTGATAAAGACTATAAAGTTTCTAAAACTGATATTTTTGATATGGTTCGCGAAATAATTAATTTAACGGGTTCTACGGACCATGTACATATAGGATCGGATTTTGATGGAGCAAAAGTACCCGAAGATATCAAAGATATTAGCTCGATGCCAGATTTCTTCATTAAATTACAAGAATATTTAGATTTAACTAATGAAGATATTGAAAAGATCAAATATAAAAATATGGTTAGATTGATTAAAAATTATTGGAAATAATTAGGTTTCCTTCTTTTAAATATCTTTATGCTATTTTTTGTTATCTAACTGGTATTTGTAATTAACTTAGAGCTTTCTTTTAAAAAGAAAGTAAGTATGGCAGTTATAACGAAAAATAGAACAAGTAAAGCCATAGCTATTGTCACAGAAATTGCTTCAAACATTATAATAAAGATTAGACTAGAAATCTGTCCTAATGTAATTAACAACCCATTTGAAGCTTCTTCAGTGATTGGATAGGTAAGTTCTGTTGCGTAGATAAGACCAACAGGTAGAGCAGAGACTAAAAAGAATCCAAAACTCAAGGATACCACTGCTTCAATGTAAAAATCAGTAAATACTATTAATAATCCAACCAGAATTGTTGAAATAATTATTGCTATTTTGATGTAAATAACTCTTTTTTGAGTCATATCTGATATCGTTGAAACTATTCCTGCTCCTAAAATACCTCCCAAAATTATTAAACCACCCAGTATTCCATGTGCTTCCACAGGAGTTGTGATTTTTTGAAATATAATATCCACCTCTGATGAAATAGCATTAAAAGCTCCAAAAGCAACAAAAGATATTATCAAAAGAATGTTGAAATTAGAATTTTTAAATAATCTCATCATACCATCATAATTAAATGCTTTTTGGCCAGCAAATTTATTTGGTGGCGCTGATGGAGCATTTTTAGTAAAAGCAAAATATAAAATCATTGCTAACAATGAAAATATACCATAAATAAGTAATACTGTCTCAATTCCATATTGTACGAATAAAAAGGGTGTAAGTATTTCACCAATCATAATTCCTAAAAATGCTGAAATTGTTCCCAGCCCAGTAGCCAAAGTTTTTTCTTCTTCTGGGAACCAATTAACTGAAACCTTGGTAAAAGAGTTTAGGATAAACGGTTGTCCTATACCAGCCATAATTTCACAAACCAAGACAAATGTATAATTTGTTCCGGAAAAAGCTCTTAAAAATCCAAAAACTCCTAATAAAATAACACCTATTCCTGTACCCCATTTAAGACCATATTTATCTATCATCCAGGTTGCAGGAAAATTAACGGGAATATAAATTATCATATAGCTTGCCGTAACCAATAAAATTGCATCAGGAGTCACATTGTAGTGTGGTGCGACATCGTTCATGATTGGTGCAAAAGTAATCCAAACAATTTGAATCATAAACGAAGTAAACATAAAAACAAGAAGAATAACCCAGCGATAATTTTCAACTGTAAAAGAACTATTTGTTCTACTAGAAGACATAGTACTTACCCGTTTTTTTTCTTGCAAAAGGTCTTAGAAAATTTAGAGCAAATACTTATTAATTTTTCCCCATGAATATCAAAATATTCAAGGTAAAGTAATTTTGATCTATTCTTATTTCATTAACAAATTTCATCAAAAGAATCAAAAAACGAAGTTTTATAGATAACCAAAGAAAAAAAATACAAAAAAAAGGATTTGAAAATTTAATTATAATTTTATTTATTTTTAAGTGACTGTTTTATTAAAATTATTCAAAATCATCAAATTTACTTCTATAATCTAAGCTAATCATTGAAGTTGAATTTGCTATACCTTTGATCGTTCTTAATTTATCCAAAATAAATGTGTTTAATTGATAAATATTTTCTAATCTCAGTCTCAGAATCATATCATTTTCACCTGTAACAATTGCCGCCTCTTCAACCTCTTTTAAATCCAAAAGTTGTTTTAAAACTTCTTTTTGATCAGCTCCAACTATTTTTATAAGAATAAAAACAACTATGTCTCCAAACAAAAACTTTCTATTTATCTTGAATGATCGTGATATGATTTTCTCTTTTTCTAATTTTTTAAACTTATTATGTACAGTTGTCTTTGGAATATTTAATTTTTCCGCTATTTCAGAAAATTTTAGATCTGGTTGAGCAATTAGAAGGTTTGTAATCTTTTTATCATTCTCATCCAGTTTAAACATTTTTTCACTTGACATAAATGAATTTTTCCTTTTATTTTTTGATAATTTTTCATCAATAAATTAAATTACGCTTTTTACTAACGTTCGGAGAAGAAATCTTCTTTTATTTTGATTTTGAAAACTAATTTACGTACTAATACTTCTATTTTTTTAATATATTCATTTAAGATGGAATTTTTTTCCTAATTATTTACCTTTATAGCTTATTAATTCCAATTTTTTATTTTACTATGGAATCTTGTACATAGTAAATTATTTAATTATTCAAAATTTATTAATGTTAGAACACATTGCTTTGGGATCTTAGTACAATGCAAGAAATTGCAGTGGCAGTATAGCGCCTTGTTCCGGTGAAGATGTTAGTTCGACTCTAACAGACCCCGTAATCCACTCTCCTTCCTTATATGGTATGTATTATGTCTATTCTCGAACAAAAAGAAAAATCTTCAATAATGCTTTCATTTCAAACGGATTTAACAAGTGAAACTCAGGATTATTCTGAGATTATATCTTTTTTGGAGAGGATTAGAAATTTTCAAATTCCCAATACCTCAAATTCAATATTTTCTTCGTTGTTGCTTCGCTCTCTGAGAAATGACATTTGATTTGGTTCTCAATCAAAGTTTCTTTCTCAATTCTTTTTTTCAAACATTTATAAAGAAATAAAAATTAAATACAATCCTAACTAGGAAATATTATTTGTTTCAACTAATATTTAAGGAACTAACAATGTGAACACGATAAATTCTTTGCCTCTTTGGTCAATCAATGATTATAGAAATTATTTTCTGCTAGAAAATTCATCTTTTGAAGAGCTCTATTCACTCTTACTATCAAAAATATCTTCTGATTCAAATAACGCTTTTATTTCATCTATCCAAAATGTTCCTTCATTCCCTAAAGACTTTTCAGATCCTTTAGCAGGTATTCCTGTAGCTGTTAAAGATAACATCTGCTATACCGGTTTTCCAACTACTTGTGCTTCTAAAATGCTTGAAAATTGGATTTCACCTTATGATGCCTCGGTGGTCTCAAATGTTTTAAAAAATAAAGGTATAATAATTGGAAAAACTAATTTAGACGAATTTGCAATGGGTAATGATACATCAACTAGTTTTTTTGGTCGATCCTATAATCCATGGGATCATTTTAAACGTTTCTCTCCTGGAGGTTCTTCTGGAGGATCTGCTATATCTGTTGCCCTCGGATATTCTCCAATCAGTATTGGATCAGATACTGGAGGCTCTATACGTTGTCCTGCTTCTTTTAATGGTGTATTAGGGTTAAAACCAACTTATGGAAGAGTTTCTC
>DAHXPE010000260.1 GCA_027364495.1 Candidatus Heimdallarchaeota archaeon
CATTTTTCGTGCTGACACTTTCTTTTCTCTCTCAATCATTAGTTCAATTGTCTTCTAATTTTCAAAAAGATTTAAATGTAAAATTAAGCTCTCATGGTCAATCAAGTAATAGGCTTTTTGTAATATCAGTAGATATTAATATTAATCCAGACAATTCTCAACAAGATATTTATTCTTTATATTTTAAAAGACCAAATTTTAATTTTGTTTATTATAACCCATTCAGAACTATTGCTCAGAGGGATCCACAAATAACTTAACGAGACCTTGTTTTATTCATATCAGGATTCTGAATTGACACTTGAATTGTTTATATCAGAGGCACAATATAAAAAAATACCTACTGAAGTAGCAAGGGGATTTTACCTTAAAAAATTAGAAGAGAGAGAAAAGAAAGTGTCAGCACGAAAAATGGAAAAGGGATAAAAAAAATAATACTACAACTATTTTTTCATTCTGCAAAGAAATGATTTTATTCTATCTTTTTTATCTTCTAGATTTATTATTCTTTTTGTTCTTCCTCCTTACTGGATGTTTGTTCCTTGTTGTTGTAGGTACGATAATGCCTATTTTTCTTCTAATTGATAACTCTACTGCCCCTAATTTGCCTCTTGGAATAAATATATCCCGTACCATTAATACTATAAAATTATATTCGTCATCTGGATACTGGTATATTTCATTGATATCATAAGACTTTACCAGTATTTCTTCACAGAGGTCACATTGATAGATTATTTGTATTGCTGGTTGTGTTTCTGTCTTTGGTGATACCACTGCATATATTCCCCTCTTTGGATAACAACTATTTGGACAGGGTAGTAAATTTGTATCTCCAAATAGTGATGCTATCTCATATTTCTCAGCATCATATGGTATTGCTAGATCGTCATTTGGTCCCTCTTGCAAGATAGCTCTGAGTTTTGGTTGATTCTTTAGTCTTTCTTTTGTGGGATCCAATCTTTTCCAGATATCTGATTTTTTTCTTTTTTTATATTCATCTGGTCTTTCCTGGGTGCGTTTTAGCATTGCATCATTTATGAGCCTGCCAGGAAATATTTTCTCATCTTGCAGATACTTATTTGATTCTTCTATATCAAATACTCTTATTCTTATATGATCGCAGTACCCACACTGGTAAACTACTTCCAAAAACTTCTGATCTTGATATCTTGGTGAGACCAGTGAATAAAACCCACTTTGTAATATACAGTTATTTTGACAGGTCAATAGATCTGTTTCCCCATAAATAGATGTAAGAGGATAATAATGCCCATCAACACTAAAAGATAATGGTTTATCTCCAGCTTTTTGTAAATCATACCTAAATTGTGATACTGGTGAATCAAATTGTCTCATGTTCTTATATTCCTTTTTCTAACTGAATGAATAATTCTTTAAATAAAACATGTTCGTTAGAGTTGAATATTTTTTATTTAAGTAGGAAAAACAATTTTCAAATTTTCTTGATTTGATCAATTCTCTACCTCCTCTATTAGATTTTTATTATACAGATGAATTTTTTAATCTAAGTGAATATATTCTTACCCGAATGGCTTATAGCGTCATAAAATGCATCTATGGTATCGGAAACAAAATTTCTTGCATAGGTATCTCCTCTATCGTGTATAAAACTCCTTAAATGAGGTATATCAAGCATTTTTTTCATTACTCTAGAAATTACTTTCTTTTTCTGCTCCTCGGTGACATAACTCATCCTTCTCAGGACCTTGATTGATCGAAAGAAAGGTTCTTGCTCAACAGCTATAATACTAAATACTTCTATAGTCTCAAATTGAGTTAGAATGGGATTTGTACAGTAATTAATCAAGTACTGGATAAATATTTCCGTTATTTCTGGAAAATTTGCTTGTTCATCAAACGAAGCTGGTCCTACTTCAAGAGAATCACCAGCAATAATACACTGTCCGTCCTCTAATAATTCCTCAAAAACACTTCCCACTATTGGTGAATAGGGGCCAAATTGTTCATATTCTATTTCTAAATGTCTAGTCCACCAGGGATAAAACACCGGTAACACTGTTAGTATCAATTTTTGAACAATTGGGCTTTTTGGTAAACTATCCCTTGGCCAACTCGGAACATACTGCAAATGGATATTATTAGCTGCAATGTCTAATATTCTATGAATGAGTGGTAATAATTCATTATTATATTGATGGTCCATACCTATACTCTTCAGTTGATACATACACTTAAATTCCTTAAGTATACACCGTACAGTTTCCTGAAACTACTTTTTGAAAAAATAATAGTATGATCTATTCCATTAGCTTTATTATTACTGATCTTTGTTTTTTCAATAGCCCATTCAATTCTAGTTTTATCCTTTCTCCATCCTTTATTTCCACTTGTATTCGCTTCACTGGTCTTTTTTATGTATCTTTTATTTCAAACTTCAATTCTTTCGCTGTTAATGATACTAATTTTAAGGTCGCTTTTTGTTTTCTCTTTTCTTATTTGTCTTTCATGTTCCTTGGCTTATATTCCCTTTTCTTTTCCAACAATGTTGAGTCTTCTAGCCAATGAACTATATTTACCATAAAGGCAAATTTCACATCGTTTATCAAGTATTTATCTATACCCAGTTCCTCCTGTCTTCGCCGAAGTAAAAGTACATTTGGATTATCTTTCATTATTAAATTTGATACTATTTCAGGCAATTCTTAAATTTTTTTTAAAGTCCTATTTTGAAAAAGGCAGTGTTTTGTGAAAATGATGGTAGAAATTCAATATTTTTCCTTACAATTTTGTTATATATACTTAAATAATCAAAAAGGTCAAAAAGTGATTATTCGTTTGATTTTGATTTTATTCTACTTGTGAAATTTCCTAGATAAGAAAATAGGATATGGAAATAGCTGAACTTTAAAAATTTCAATTTAAAGCATGGTCTGCCACTTATTTTTATTGGATAATTTCGACAATTAAAATTACATTTAAAAGTAATAAAAGTTAAGAAAAATAGTGTATGATAAGGCTATAAATACCTGGGTTTTAAAAGAATTACAAGAAGCACTGGAGGAAAAAAAATGAGCAATTATTATCTTGAATTTGACGGAGTTACATGTAAGGGGTGTGTACTTGCCATTGAACTGAAATTAAAAAATTTGGAAAATACTACAATTAAAGAATTTGATAAAATCACAGGTAATTCAATCATTGAATCCTCAAAAGATAAAAATTCAATTTATGAATCTATTCATACATTCCAAGGCTGTTGTGCTAATTGCCAAATAAATTTGAAGACTTTTGACCATTTTAAAAATGATGGTCAAGAGGTCTTTAACAAAAATAAAGATGAAAATCAATTGATCAAAACACAGTATAAACATGCTCTTGAAAAATTGATAGCAAAAGAAGAAGTAGCTTGCAGTGAGTATTGTGTGTGTAAGACCACCGTAGTAAATAGGTTCGAGGAATTTGCAGATGCACCGAGTTTTAGTTCGATTTATAATCTCACTGACTATCTAAAAGAATTTAGTCTGCTACATTCTGGGATATCTGTTGTTGATTTTGGCTGTGGAACTGGACATGATGTGTTTCAAATCGCTCCTGTAATTGCACCAGGCCAAATTATTGGAATAGATGTTACTCAAGAAATGATTGACTTTGCGAAACAGACATCTTTAAAATTACAAATGAAAAATACATTTTTCCACCAATCTGACAATTTAACTTCAATTTCTCATATTTCCCAAGATTTGATAATTGTAAATAATGTCTATAATATTTTACAAAATAAGAACGATTTTATCATCAAAGCAAACCAAATATTAAAGACTGGAGGTATATTAGTTATTGCTGATGATAAAATCGTTCTTATTTTGTAA
>DAHXPE010000273.1 GCA_027364495.1 Candidatus Heimdallarchaeota archaeon
TTAATTTTTGACAAAATAAGATCTGTTTTCAGTAAGTAAATTGAAATTGGCTTTGAAACCTAAAATAAACTTCTTTTTCACTCATTTTTGATAAACAAAAGAAAAATTAAGGAGATATTAGGTGTGAAAGATTCAAAAAAGGAGATATTAAAATTGGCCGGTATATCTCATAGTGAAATACTTCACACCTTTATTAATTAGTTAATAACCTTCATAAATATAAATGTTCATATGTTAGAAAATTCTTCTATTTTCAAATTCAAGGTAAATCTGTTCTTTTCCAGCATGAATTTTTTTTATTCAAATAATGAACTTTAAGATTTTCGAAGGTAGGATCATGAAAATTATAATCAAAATAATTTTATCTTTCAAAAATGAAATACACTAAAAATTCTTTCATTTAAGTTTTAAAGATAATTTTACAGCTTAATTATTCCGCAGTTTCAAAATTTTCAATGGAAAGTAATTTAAAAAATTTCATTAATTTATATTTTTCCAAATTCGTGATTTTCTACTGAAGAATTATTTATGAATTGAGATACCAATCATTATATAACAATCGTTTGATAAGAAGTTTTTTTGACACAATTTACTTCCAGAATAATGAATTTAAAAAAAAAACACTACGAATGAGGATCCCCAAATTATCATAAATAATTTATATTTTAAAATTCTTTAGTAAATTAAGCAAGAATACGTTATTAAGTTATATGATTAAATGGAACATATTTTTAAGAATAGGAGCATTCATCTTTGAATAATCCAATAAAAAATAAACTCATGATTATAACTTTAGCACTAATTTTAACGGTTAGTTTTATTTCAGTTAAACAAACAGTTGCTTATGATCAAACTCAGACCTGGACATCACAAGCAACTGGTTGTAACCCCGTTCAGGGAAATATTGATCAACATGCAGGGAATATTTACTTAGGGTCTGGTACAACGGTTCCCCAGGCAGTATTAAATTACGATTCCTTAGCTAACGCTAGTATTTTAGAAGATTGGAAATCAAATATGATTGGTATGTATTTAAACCAATTTAAAAGTTTCATAATTCCTGCAGCACAAGGATATACGTCAGGGAACCTTACTGGAAAGGATTTATTTTTCGAGGTAAGAATTCTTGCAATAGTATTAGGTAATAGCCCTACTACTAGCAATAGTATTGTGGATATCCAATATTCAATATATACCAATTGTAAAGTAGCATCAACAATTCCAAGCCAAACCGGAACATCTTCATCATCCTCAATGACAAATGGTACAGCAGGAACTAACAACAATGGTCCTCTAAGTTCATTTAATATATTTGTTATTGCCGGATTAGTAGGTGTAGTTATTATTTTGGCTGTTGGTTATTTTATTTACAATGGACATCGAAGAAATCTTGAAACTGAAAAAATCTTAAATGAGACAAGGAAAAAAGAAACAAAATCAATAAAAGCACTCAAAGATAGTTTGGACCCTCAAAATGCTCCAAAATCGAGTGCTCCAACGAAAAAAGTACCTCCATCTCGACGACGAAGATAACTAATGGCCATTGTTTAATTATTAAAACTAGTTTAACTCTTAATTAATAATTAGGAATTTTAAATACTATCAAAATTAATTTACTGATAAGAAAATTAAATGAATGCACATTCGCTAATTAAACAATCTTGTTAATGAACTTTCTTTATAAATTCCCATCAATTTATTGATTATTAATTCTTTTTTAGTATATTCTTAAAAATCAATAATAAATTATTTGCGTTTATCAAAAACTTTTTCAATTTTGTTATCCCAATTTCAATAAATATTTTTATGTTTTAAATTTCTTCAAAATATTAGTAAAGAATAAGTTGCTCAGCACTTAAATCCGTATTAAACTTATTTTAACAACAGGAGTATTTATTATTGAGTAAGTTCCTACACAAAAAACTCTTAATAACAATTATAGCATTAATTTTTACAGTAAGTATTTTTTCAATCCAACAGACTCTAGCTTATGATCCTTCAAAAAGTTGGCCTTCCCAGGCAACAGGTTGTAATCCCATACAAGGTAATATTGATCAAATGCTTAATGATGTGTATTTAGGTGCAGGTAATACACCTCCACAATATATCCTAAATCAGGATCCAAACGCTAATTCACAATATTTACCAGCTTGGAAAGCAGATATGACCGGTATGGTGGTAGGACAATTTAAGAGTTTCATCATTCCTGCGTCTCAAGCTTACCCGCCTTCATCTACGGATCCCATAGGTGGAAAGGATTTATTTTTCGAGGTTACCATTGTCAATATTCTTGTTGGAGGAAGTCCAACAACATCTAACAGTGTGATTGATCTTACCTACTCTCTTTACACTGATTGTCAAGTACAGAACTCTTATCCAATTCAAACTGGATCTGTGAGTAGCACAACATCAACAACATCTGATACATCTACTACCAAAGCAGCATCTCCTAATTATACTGGAATTATTCTAGGAGGTGGATTAGTTGGAGCGATTATTCTTTCATCTGTTGGTTTTATTATTTACAATGGTCGTAAACCTAATCTAAACACGGATAAAATAATCAGTAAAACCAGAACTAAAGAAACTCAATCTATTCGTTCACTGAAAGATAGTTTGAGTTCAGATACCGTTGTTAAAGCAAACACACAATCGAAAAAAGCCCCTCCATCAAGACGAAGAAGATAATTGATAGTTTACATTCCTGTTTTTCTAATTTCTTTTTTTTTTATATTTTAAATGAAATTTAATTTTATTATTGAAAAAGAGCGTTTTTACATAATTAATTTAAAGAAAAAAATAAATTGTTCCTGAATTATAATTCATAATTTACTAATATTTTTATTGGATTAGAGTAATTCTATAATCAATCATCTCGCACAATCAATATTTTTTTGACCTTTGCTTATCTTATGTGAATTTCTTATGCTTGCTATTGAATTGGATAATGCTATCCTTAAAGGTGAAAGATTAGTCTCTGCTGGTCAATTTGATAGTGCAATTATTTATTTAAATAATTTAGTAGAGTATTTTTCAGATCCATTGGAAAAAATTTTTGTTGAGATTGAAATAGGCTGGTGTCTTGAAAATAAAGGGGATTTTGAGGAATCACAGGAACATTTTCTTAAAATATTAGAGCAGACACTTCTTTTACATGAAACCAAATATAATCAATTTGATATTCAAAAGGCTATAATAACTACTTACCATGGTTTAACACGAGTAGACACAAGGCTAGAAAATATAGAATCAGCATTTCTTTGGGCTCAAAAAAGTATTGTAGAATCAGTCGTTACAAAAGATAAATATCTTATTGCATCTTCAAATTACTATTTAGCCTTAGTTCATTATTACCTTGGGCAATTTGATAAAATTTTCGAGTTATTAGATCAATCTATTAATATTATAAGAGAAGCATCAGATCAAAAAATGATAGGTAAAATTCTCTTACTTTATGGAATCGCTTATCAAATGATTGGTGATCTTGATACTTCTTTAAAATATTTTCATGAAACACTAAAAATTTATGAAGATCTAAATGATTATGGAAATATTTCAACCTGTTTAAACAATATGGCAGTAGTGTACAGGTTGAAAGGAGAGTATCAGATTTCTTTACGGCTATTAAAAAAAGTCGAAGTTATAGCTGAAGATCAAGGTAAATCACTGCTAGCTTATCACGTTGTTGATAATATTACAGAAATTTTATTGCTAACAGGAGAGATCAATTTAGCGCGTCAATCAGCACAAAAATTAGTTCAAATGGCAAGAGGATGTCATCTTCAAACACTTATTGGTAGAGCACTTGGTGTCTTGGCTCAAATTGAACAATATACAAATTTAGAAGTTGCTCGTGATTTATTTGAGGAAGCAATAATATTGCTCCAAACTTCTGAGATTGAGGTTGATTTAATTGACTGTGTTAATCGTTATCTTAAATTTTTAATTAAAGTAGAAGATTATGACATTGCCTTTGATTTATTAAATAAGTATGATAAAATAATTGAAGAAAAACAGCTTTTTTTGTACAAATCTGATTTTTTACTCGTGAGAGGACTTATTGAAAGTAATAAAAACTTTAATCTTGGTTTAGCATCAGATTATTATCAAAAATCCCTAGAAAATGCTAATTCAAGTCAATTATTTTCTTCTATAATAAAATCTTTTATTTATTTAGCAGAAAATGTCTTGGAACATTACCAAATCAGACCAAATACGGAATTTTTACTGAAAGCAAAAGAATATATTTCAAATGCTTATGAATTGGCTTTTCAAAGAAATAATTATCCGGATATAGCATCCATTAATTTAATTCGTTCATTGATTGCTGAGTTATCAGGTGAAATAGATAATGCATTAAAAGTATTAGATGATACGTTAGCATTAACGAGGAATAAGGGACTTAGACTTCAAGAATCGCAAGCTAGAGCTTTACATTCGAAGATTTTGAACTATAAGGAAAAAAATAGGTATAATAGTCCAAATAATCTATTACCAGAATTTGATTCATCAAAAGCAGTAATTTCCACAATTAGAATTTTTTATCATGAAGATTTTAGTCATATAATGCCATCAGAGCATCAACTAGCAATTGTGATATACTTTTTAACTGAATTAGGTCCAGAATATAAAATTGAGGATCTTTCTAGAGTTGCAAGATATGAATACAACCTAAACAAATCGACAATAGACGAAGTATTGTTATTAATGGGGAGTAGTTTTTCAATAACCGTAGGTCAAGGAAATAATTATCAAGAAGGGTTATTTGGACCATTACCAGTACCTAGAATACAAACAAATTATGCCTTAGTTTTTAGTAAAAAATTAAACATTGAAGAACAAAATAAAAGGGATAAACCTACAATAAATAATCAGCAACAGTTCGGTTTCTTGTGTTTTTTATATCCCAAAGAATTTGATATTCTCTTTTTTGATAGAGAACTATTAAAGGAAGAGTTTTCGCAATTGATGGAAAATATTTATAGCCAATCAAAACCCCCAAATTTACCAAAATGGAAAAATCATCTTCTACAAAATTGCTTATATCCTAATTTGTACAATTATATATGAGATAAATAATTCGTTTGCACAGCTTTAAGAAGATGATTTTTCCA
>DAHXPE010000274.1 GCA_027364495.1 Candidatus Heimdallarchaeota archaeon
TTAATTTTTACGAGCAACTGCCTTAAGAGATGCCATGTCTACATCGATCTGGTCTTCAGCAAATCCTTCAGCAATCAGAATGTCCTTTACAGCATAAAGATGATTTCCTTGAAGCTCAATTTTACCATCTTTGGCTGTTCCACCGGTTGCTATCTTGGATTTTAGCTTTTTAGCTAGTTTTGGAAGGTCTATTTCTTTATCGTTCAATCCTTCGACGATCGTCATATATTTTCCCCATTTTCTCTTCTCAACGAATACTTTAACAGATGTTTGTATTTCCATCGCGATGTCATTACAAGCACAGAGTTCTTCGGGCAAACCGCACGTTTTGCAAACCATAATTTCTTAAATCCTCTTTAATTTTTACAGTATTTTATATTTTATTATATTTATTTGTTTTGTTTTAAGTTTTAACTAAAAAGAAAACCTTTTTAGCTTAAATTACTATTATTTGAACCTTTTTTTTTTAAAATTTTTCCGTGTCATTTATGTTTCAATTTGCTTAATTTCAGCAGGATTATTTCATTTTATTTAATCTTTTTGGCAATAAAAAAAAACTCATTATTGCCATGGTCTCACGGACTTTTAAAATCCGTGAATTGCTTCAATTGAAACTGAAACTTAAAAAAGCACAAATTAAAATCTAAAAAACTTATAATCAAATAATATTAATCACAGGTACACAATTTCTCACCGATAAATAAATAGCTTTCGGTTTTTCCAAATTAGTATTAATCTATTGTTAAAGAATAATTTAAAAGAAACTTTCCGAGTACCCCTATGAAAAATTAAGTTACAATTGTTTTTTTGGAAGTAACTCGTTGTTTTGCTTTTAATTGTTTTGTATACATGTTAAATACATTTTTTTTGATGAATCGTTTTACATTCCTCGCCTGTATTTTCCTCCGACAGAATACAATGCTTGTGAAATTTGTCCTAAACTAGCATATTTTACTGTTTCCATCAGTTCTGCAAAAATATTTCCTCCCTCTATTGCTGTCTGTTGGAGTTTTTCAAGTTTCTTTGCACAATCTTTCTTGTGTTTTTCTTTGAATGCATTTAATTGTTTTATTTGGAATTCTTTTTCTTCATTAGTTGATCTTGTCAATGCTATCTTTGTTTTGGTATTTTCTTGTGCATCTGGATTCAAATAGGTATTTACACCTATTATCGGTAGTTCTCCATTGTGTTTTAATCTTTCGTAATGTAATGATTCTTCTTGTATTTTACTTCTTTGATAACCTAATTCCATTGCACCTAATACTCCTCCTCTTTCTGTTATTCTATCGAATTCTGTTAATACTGCCTCTTCAACTAATTCAGTTAGTTCTTCTACGATGAAAGCTCCTTGATGAGGATTTTCTGTTTTATTCCAACCAAATTCTCTTGTTATTATTAGTTGTATTGCCATTGCTCTTCTTACGCTCTCTGTTGTCGGTGTCGTTATAGCTTCATCGTAACTATTTGTATGTAATGAGTTACAATTGTCGTAGAAAGCTAATAGTGCCTGTAAAGTTGTTCTTATATCATTGAATTGTATCTCTTGGGCATGCAATGATCTTCCTGACGTTTGAATGTGATATTTTAGTTTTTGAGATCTTTCATTTGCTTTGTAGAGATCTTTCATAGCTATCGACCATATTCTTCTGGCTACTCGACCTATAACAGTGTATTCTGGATCTAAACCATTTGAAAAGAAGAAACTCAAATTAGGTGCAAATTCATTTACATCCATGCCTCTTGATAGATAATACTCCACATAGGTAAATCCGTTAGCTAGTGTAAATGCTAATTGTGATATTGGATTGGCACCTGCTTCGGCGATATGATAACCTGATATTGATACTGAATAGAAATTTCTCATTTTATGTTCTATGAAATAGTGTTGTATATCACCCATCATCTTCAATGCAAACTGTGTTGAAAAAATACAAGTATTTTGTGCTTGATCTTCTTTTAAGATGTCTGCTTGTACTGTACCACGCACTTGTTTCAGTGTTTGTTTTTTGATGGTTTCAAATTCTTCTGCAGTTGGTTCTTTCTGTTCTTTGAGCTTGAATTCATCAACTTGCTGATCAATTGCTGTATTCAAGAAAAATGCTAACATTATTGGTGCTGGACCGTTTATCGTCATTGAAACACTTGTATTTGGGTTTATGAGATCAAACCCTTTGTATAATATTTTCATATCATCCAAGGTGGCTATGCTTACTCCACTTTCACCGATTTTTCCAAAAATATCTGGTCTAAAATCCGGATCCTCACCATACAATGTTACTGAGTCAAAAGCTGTTGAGAGCCTTTTTGCAACATCGTTTTCCGTTAAAAAGTGAAATCTTTTATTCGTTCTTTCTGGTGGTCCTTCACCTGCAAATTGTCTCTTTGGATCTTCTTCTACTCTTTTGAATGGAAAAACTCCTGCTGTAAATGGGAAATAACCTGGTAGGTTTTCTAACATTACGAATTTTACTATATCAGCTTTTTCAGAAAACTCCGGTAATGCTATTTTGGGTATCTTTGAACCTGATAATGATATAGTGTGCAAATCAACACTGAATGTTTTATCTCTGACTTTATAAGTAAAGTAATCTCCAGTATAATTCTTTTGGAAAAAATCCCATAATTCTAATGCCTTATGTGTTTCTGGAAGTAATGCTTTTTCACGTTGTGTCAATTCTTCGTCCAGTTCAGTTGGAGATTTAGTTTTTAAAATTCGTTTTGCTGTTTCTAGATGATTTATTTCACGCACAATTATTGATTGTGCTTTTACTCTATCCTTGTAATCTCTAATTGTTTCACTTATTTCTGATAGGTATCTTACTCTTTTCGGTGGTATTATTCTTGATGCAAAATTTGATACTTTTGAATTCTTTGTCTCTTTTAGGTTTGAAACCAAGTTCAAATGCATTTTTTCATTAATTTTTGCTATTAAGCTCAAATAGGCTGAATTTACCCCTGAATCGTTGAAATGACTAGATATGCAACCAAATACTAGTAAATCATCGTCTTTTAAATTGAATTCATTCAAATTTCTCCTAAATTGTTTCCTAACATCACGTAATGCATCTAAAGCTCCCAATCTATCAAATTTATTTACTATTATCAGATCAGCAAAATCTAGCATATTAATTTTTTCTAATTGACTGGCAGCTCCATATTCTGGTGTCATGACGTATAATGAAATATTTGAAACATCGACAATAGATGAATCTGCCTGTCCTATACCAGGTGTTTCAATTATTACAATATCAAATCCTATTTTCTTAAAAAGGTTAGTTGAAAAGTTGATATAACCATCTATTTCAAGCTTAGATTGCTTTGTTGCAAAACTTCTCATAAAAACATTAGGATTATTAATAGAATTCATTCGAATCCTATCGCCTAATAATGCTCCACCGGTTTTTCTTTTTGATGGATCAATAGAAATTATTGCTACTTTTAAATTTTTAAAGTCATGTGTTAATCGTAAAATAATTTCATCTGCAAAGGAACTCTTACCTGCTCCACCAGGTCCAGTTATTCCAATAATAGGAATATCATTTTTTAATGCTGTCGATGGTACAGAATCCAACAATTTTTTATTTTCTTCTTCAGTATTTGACTCAAATAATGAAAGTACTTTAGCTATGGTGTAAAAATCTGTTGGTGAAAACAATTTTATTGAAAAATCTTGAGTTGTGGAATAATCACTTTTTTCTAATATATCATTAATCATCCCCTGTAATCCTAGCCGAGCTCCGTCATCTGGTGAGTAAATCCTTTTAATTCCATAATCCTGTAATTCTTGAATTTCTTCCGGAATTATGACTCCACCACCACCTCCAAATATTTTTATATTTCCTGCATGGTTTTCTTTTAATAAATCATACATGTATTTAAAATATTCCAAGTGTCCGCCTTGATAGGATGAGACAAGTATAGCATGGGCATCTTCTTGAATCGCTGCATTTACAACCTCCTGCACAGATCGGTTATGACCTAGATGAATAACCTCTGCCCCACTAGCTTGAAGTAAGCGTCTTATCAAATTAATTGTAACGTCATGACCGTCAAACAACGAAGCAGCTGTTATGACCCGAATTTTACTTTTTGTTTCTAAAACATCATTCTTTTGTAAATTTTCAGTCGATACGTGCTGCTGGTTTTGCTCGGTTGCC
>DAHXPE010000319.1 GCA_027364495.1 Candidatus Heimdallarchaeota archaeon
AAATTATATTTATTAATTTTTCAAATGTATTCCACTAATTCCTTTATTAAGAAATTAAAGAGTTATTTGAACTATGAAAGTAAACTTTAAGGATGATGCTAAATGGAAAGGATCTGTCAAATATTACATTCTTTCATTTTCTTATAACGATAAAGAGATTTTAAATATTGATAGAGCTGGAAGGGTAATTAGCTTTATATCAATTGACAGTACTACTAAAAAGACAACCTATAAGAAAGCATTCGATGGAAGTTGGTTAGGGATTGAACGTGCTAATGGTATAGCGCCTAGAACAAGATTTTATCTATCTAATAATCAAATTGAATCTGTTTATCAAAAAATTGATTCGTTTAAGTTAATACTTATAGAAAAATTAACTCAATTTCAAAATATAGAAGTTTCATTTGACCCGTCTGATGTTTATAGTGCTAAACCATCTCAATCAACAATAGAGTTTTGGATCAGTGTTCTAAGAAACGTTGCAATCCAGCAAAATAATGATGACAGAACTAAATTTCATTCTATTTACAGCAATGTTAGTATATTACCTCCAGACCGATATGGCAGTCTTGTATTACAGGTTACAACTGGGTGTATTTATAACAAATGTTCATTTTGTACTTTATATGCTGGGATACCATATATTCACAAATCACCTAGTGAATTTGAAGGTCATATTAATGATGTTACGTCATTTATGAGTGAATCATTAGGAAGATTTCATTCAATTTTTATCGGAGACGCTAATGCGTTAACAGTACCATTTAAGGATTTAATCGAAATTTTCAAGATTATTAATAAAAGATTTAAAATAAAAGAATCCAAATCAAGTTATATTCAAAAGAAAGAACCTATATTTGAAGGGGTATTTTCTTTTTTAGATGTGTTTACTGGATTTAAATTAACTACCGAGCACTTTAGAGAACTTGCCTCCATGAATTTAAGAATGGTCTATTTGGGAATAGAAACTGGAAGTCAAAAAGTTTTAAAATTATTAAATAAACCCAATACAAAACCCAAGATTATTCAAATAATAAAATCACTACATGAAACAGATATTGGAGTTGCCGTTATATTTTTGATTGGGGCAGGAGGCAAGCAATTTGAGGAAGATCATATCATTGAATCAATTAAATTAATTCAAGAAATGAATTTAAATACAAAGGATATTGTTTATTTTTCAAAGTTGGTAATTACTGGAAATTATAAAAATGCCATAGAAGAAAATAACATTAAATCTTTAACAGAACAAGAATTAGAAGATCAACTTAAAGTTTTTAAAAGAAAGCTTGATAATTATTATAAGATACGTGAAACAAAACCGATTACAACAAGATATGAATTATTAGATTTTATTTACTAACCTTTTTTTTTATTATGAAAAACAGGATAATTTGTAAAATTTCAAATATAATAAAAAATTTATTAAAAAAAGAATATATTAATTAATAAACAAAGGTATAATTATTATAATAAAATTTGAACTAGTAAGTTGGCATTTTAGAATCTATTTCGACATACGACATTGAATAGAAAAGTGATTGGTAGATAATTTGTTTAATCTTGCAAGTAATATTATATATTTAGGGCTAAATGGATGCTTAACTTGCAATTTTATTGGTCCAGTAATTAAAAAATCATATTCATTGCATTTATTTGAAAACTTAGATTATTTTCAGTTCGAAAATAAACAGGATTACCAAGATAAAGCTGTAAAATTATTAGAAAATTATAAAATTCCAAATGTTCATAACCCAATTCCCATTCCGCTTATTTTCATAAAAGTTAATGAGAAAACATCAGTTGCTGATCAAGCAATTCTAGAAGAGTGTGCAATTAAAATTCAAGATGAATTAAGCGATGATGAGTTGTTTGCCTTTTTTGATGAAGAAATTGATAATTATAATTTGATTTTAAGCCTTATCTCTAAGATTGTATCTGATACTATGTTTTAAATAATCTTAGCGAGTAATTTTTTCCGAATCCTCAGGGGGAGATTTTTCAAGATTGACTTGTGGTTGAGATCTAGCTAGAAGCGCATCAATTTTCTCCTGTTGTGCCATAATTCCCCTTTTTAATTGTAAATCATAGACTTTCTCATAATAAGGTAAGCTTTGAGAACTTTTACCCCGTTTAAAGTAATATTCTGCTAGTAATAGGTTTGTAATGGTTGAATATTCAACACATTCAATCTCATCACTTAATTTAAGACTTTCTTGAAGTATATTACGTCCAATAAGTTGCGTTTCAGAGGTTTGATTTGTATCCAAATAATATAAATTAGCTAAATTTATCATACTACCAGCAATTCGGCGTTTATCACCTAATTCTTTTGCTTTTGATATACATTCCTCAAGAATTTCTTTACAAGAACTTGTTTCACCAATTAAACCGTAAAACACTCCTAAAGAATTTAAAACTTGTAATTCCAAGAATAATTGGGTCGATGATTTTGGTGCATTGATCACCAGACTCATTGCTTCTTTGAGAAAGCTTTCTTGAGATCCTATGAATTCTGGTAAGTGAGATGCTTGGAGTAAAACTTGAGCCCTTGTTAAATCATTTGTTATTTGATCAAAATAATTATCTAAAGCGTCAAATATTGAAATACTTGGATAAGCTCGTTTAAGAGTTTGTTTAATATTACTTTCCCAAATAGCTAGTTTTATGTAAATATCTAACAGATCTGAACTACAATTTGACATATATAGGTCGAATGCTCTATTTTTAGCTTTTTCAATAATTGTCTCGGCTTTAAGGTGATATCCCTGATAAATTAATAATTTAACGAATTGTTCCATTACAGCTAGATTAAACTCATCAGCAAAGGCAATAGCTGGAAGTTTGATTTTTGAAATATAGTTAATTGCTTCAGTAAATGATGATCTATTAATTAATTGGTTTATGTATGATAAAACATCATCTTTATTAACGGTTGTTGAACTTTCAAAGGTTGCCTTATTATATGTGTGAATCATGAAACGATCAAATTAATACCTTTGACCTGTGTAAAATATCAAAATATTCTTTAGATAATACCTCGAGATAGAATGTAAAGATATATTTAGTCGCTTTTAATCATGTAACGGTGAATAAAAATCAATTTTTTGAAAAATTAAAAGCAGTCTAATTTAAAAATTTAAAATTAAAAGTT
>DAHXPE010000322.1 GCA_027364495.1 Candidatus Heimdallarchaeota archaeon
TAAACATTTCTTACCTAATAAAACATTACCACCGTATCCTGAATTAACACTCCAAATGGTATTATCTTCCGTGAAATGTAAAATTAAACGTTTATTCGCATCAAGTTCAGCTTTGCTATGTAAGCCTTTAGTAAAGATACCGTTTTCATTGATAATATCTAATACTTTAAGACCTACTCGTGTCATTATAATTTGATTCAAGACGACATAGATACTATCTGTCAATTGAACACAAATTTTTGAAAAAGGTGAACCGACCGTTCCCATAGAAAAAGGAATAATATACATGGTTCGCCCCTTCATAGAGTCTTTAAAATATTCAGCTGCCTTTTTATAAGCATCTTGAGGTGCCATCCAATTATTATTTGGACCAGCATTTTCTTTATTTGAAGTGCAAATAAAGGTCTTATCCTCAACTCGTGCAACATCATTTAGTGCTGAACGGTGAAGGTAACATCCCGGCCATTTTTCTTGATTTAATTTAATCAATTCACCAGTTTCTAAAGCTTCCTCTTCAAGGCTTTTTTTCTGGGATTCTGATCCATCGATTAGAACAACAGAATCAGGACTACATAAATCGATAGAGCTCCGAAGCCATTCTAAGAGTACTTTATTTTTAATTTTATCACTTAATTCAGAACTAATTGTAATTGTTGCCATTTTTTAATCATCCAATTTTGTAGGTTATTTTTAAAGGAAAATTTTTGATTTAAATAAATTTTTATACCTTTGATAAATAAGCATACATTTTTATTTGAAAAAGTTGGATTCAACTAATATTTTTATTAAATTACTTAATTCAAGAAAATTTTTACTAATCAGATGCTTTTTGAGTAAACTCTAAATCTCTGCTAGTGATTATCTAGTAAAATCAACCATAAAGAAATAATGGAAGATTAATTTAGGTTGATTATCATAATAGAAATATGTGGTAGGCATTGGTAAAGTAACAACCATGATAGGAGTTGCTGTAAGTGCGTTGTGAAGGTAAATTTGTGAATAATACAAATTTACAAGAGCATAGCTGAGAAAATAACCATAAAAACTTGTTGTCCAAATAACATCCAGCATGATAACTTCTCAATCATTGGTAATTCCCAGGCGAAGAAACTATTCAAATTTTTCATTCCAAATTAATGTTAATTATAAAATATTAAATGAACTGCAAAGAAACTTTTTTCAATTTCAAAGCCAAGAATAAAATGTAAGGAATACGTTAATTCATTGTCAAAAATTCTTATTTTTGATAATTGAACTTCATTTATTTCACGAATAAAATAAGAGATTTTTTCAAAAAGAAGATACTGGAAAAAAAATAAAAGAGTTAAGTAAATTGTTATCCGTTCAATAAATTTTTTAGAATGGAGAAAAAATTATTCTATACCTATCATCATTTTCAATGTAAGAAGTTGTTAAAGGTAGATATTTATGTTCTTTAATGGATTTCAAGAACTTCAAAATTGAACTATGGACTTGTAAACTCTCTAATTTATCAAGACTAAAAAACATAGTTTCAAAAACCTCCTCACCATCTGGCTTAGGCATACCTGAAACAAATCTTGAGGCAAGAATGAAATGAAAACCACTCTGAATATGGGTGTCAGTTTCAAAAATAGACTTGCCAGACCAATTTGTGAGACTTAAAATAGCATAAGGCTCAATAACGCAATTTGTCTCTTCTTTAACTTCTCTGACTAACCCAGCTATTATCGATTCCTGCCTCTCTAAAATTCCTCCTGGTAATCCCCAGCTATATT
>DAHXPE010000334.1 GCA_027364495.1 Candidatus Heimdallarchaeota archaeon
ATAATTAAAAAATAATTAAAAAATGTAGAAAATTTGTCTCAAAACCAATATATTTTATCCAAAGAAAAAATATTAAATTAAAATTGAGAATTAATTTTTTAATGATTTCATATTCAGAAATTAATCATTAATTTAATAATGAATTTAAAGTAAATTTCGTTCAATAATACAATTTTAGCAATATTTATGGTATTTTATTTTGCTAATAAATTTAGTAATGTTTTAAAGGAAAGCTAATTGAACTTAAGAAAAAAAGATGATGAATGATGTCTAAGAAAGTAAAATATTCTAATGATACGATATTAGAATTGCTACGCGAAGCAACTGCGTTGCAATCCATCGCTAAAGTTGCTATTCAGTCAACTAAATTTGAAGGAAAAACTTCCTCTGATGGTGAAAAAGATAAAGCTTCAGACTTAAAGAATTCAATGGAATCTGTTCTTACAGATTTACAAAATTTGAAAGATTTGTATTCAGAGCTTGACAAAAAAAAGAAAGAAATGGAAGGTAATGTAAAACTTGCTGAACGAGCATTTTTAGCTTTTGAAAAAGAAGAGGTTTCAAAGTTAAACATAGTTAAAAAAGAACATGAACAAAATCTGAATCAAACAACTTCTGAAACCAGAAAGAAAGAAGAACTGGCAAAGAAAGCATCTGATCAAGAACTTCAACAAAAAGAAAAAGAACGAAACAAATTAATCAATGATACAGAGAAAGAAGTAACCAGAACTATTAACGATGCTGAAAAGGAAAAAAATAACACGGTAAAACAATTAACTTCTGATTTAGAAAAATTAAAGAAAGATTCTTTAAAAGATAAACAAACAAAGATTGATAGCTATCATGAAAAACACAATCAATTATTAGAGGAAATAAGTGACTTAAAAACCCAGATTGCTAAAAAAGAAGATGAGATTTCAAAAGCTAATGACAAAGTTCAAGCTGGAAAATCGGAATTTCAAGAAAAAGCTAATCAAGCTAAAGAAGATGAAAAAAAATTAAACAAACTTTTAGCTTTAAAACAAAATACGGTCGATCAAAGTGAATCAGATTTGAATGCAAATATCAAAGCTGCTGAGGATGAATATACATCATTCATATCTGAAAAGGAAAAAGCAACTCAAAAAGAAATTAAATCAGCCGAAGATGAATTTGAAGAGCTTAAAGAAGAGCAATTAGAAAAATTGGAGAAAGTAAAAACAAAAGAAGAAGATAATTTTGCTAAATTAAAAGAATCACGAGCGACCTCAATCGCTGATCTAAGAGCACAACAAAAAGCAATATTAAAATCTCTTGAAAATAAAACTGAGGATGAGGTTACTGTAGCTGAAAGAGAGGTAAAACAAGCTATTGATGCAAAAAGAGGAGAAACTGATAAAGAAGAAGAAAAATTGAAAAATGAATTTGAACAATATCGAAAAGAAAAACTTGTTGAATTAAATACAAGACTTACGGAAAACGTTAATACTTTAACTCAAAATATATCCCAGATTAGCTAATTTCAATTTATTATATGCCAAAATTCTCTATCAAATATTTCAGGGGGAGCATCTTTACTTTTCATTTTGCCTTCAAACTCAGAATAATCATATTTAAATCTATACCAAGTAACAATACGTTTTTTAGATCCCTGAAATTTAATGGTAGCAAAACCAGGAGCATCAATTTCATCTCGACTTTGTCCAGTGCTACCTGGATTAATAAGAATTGGATAGGATTTTTCAAATGTTTTTCTTATAGGAAACAATTCATACTTCATTAAACAAGGATGAGCGGTTTTTTCCGGTGGCAAGGCTGGTGCTTTAGATTGATGTGCAAATTGCATGTGAGAGTGGCCGACTATCATAGTGTCCGCAGGCTGAAAATAGCATGATAAGGACAAAGCATTTTGATCCCACGGAAAAAGGTATTTATTTAAGGCATAAGGATAGTCGGCAAGATCAATGAATTTAGAGTTTTTACTATTGGCAGGAGGTGCACCATGAATGGAAAATATTTTATTATCCTCAGAAAATAATGAGATTGGTAAAGTGGATAACCAAGCAATGCTTTCCTTAGAAATAATAACTTTTTGAAATTCAAACATTATTTTGGCTATTTCACGAAATTTCATCGTTAAAGATTGATCAATAAAATCAGGGACTAAAATATATTGATCAGATAGTTTTTCTTTAATTAATAGAGCCAAAAAGTAAAAATCATGATTTCCTAGAATACACTGTACCTTATACTTTTGTAATAGAGAAATTGTCTCATTTGGACAGCCACCATAACCAACAACATCACCTGCGCAAATAATTTGATCAACTCCAAGGTTTTCAAGCTGATCCAAGGCAATTTTTAAGGAAACATCATTAGCATGAACATCTGCAATCAGTCCATAAGTTTTACTCATATTAAATTTGAAATCCTATTATAATTTATAAAGGTTAAGTTTCCATTAATGATCTCTTCTGTTAAAGATTTATCCAAAAGTT
>DAHXPE010000342.1 GCA_027364495.1 Candidatus Heimdallarchaeota archaeon
CAATTACAATTTTAAATGAAAAAAATGTTGATATACAAATCAAAGAACACAAGTTGGCTTGCCGCAATCAATCTGGTAGTGTTGTACCCCGTCAGAAACTGCTCTCGTAATTTCTGAAGAAAACCATACGAGGAATAAATAAGTTTTTCAGTCGTTACACCAAGGACCGATTTTTTATTTAATCCATGACTACTATTTTTTCCTGATGAAAACCGGGAAGAAGAAATGAGCGGTGAGAGTGGGGCACAACACGACAATCTGGTACAAACCTTAAACTTTTAAGAGGATACCTACAATATAGGTACGATTGTACGCAGCTTGGAGTTGGTCAGGGTTTTTCATTGAAGGTATCCAATTTTTAAATGAACAGTTTGAGGTTATGATCTTGAATGTGCCTTGAGGAATTACTCCATTTTTATAGCGACATTTGATGGTAGATGGGTCTTTGACAGAAACTATTTGTAATACCTGTTCTCCTGGTGTATCTTCATTAAGCTCAACGTCATCAATTAAAACACCTTTATGAATACCTGCATTAAAGTGCTGTAGTTCATCCAGACTACCGTGGCATGGAAAGAAAGTATATTTTTTATCAGGGTAGCTCTAGCCATTTGTGTTTTTCCTGAATCGCCTTTTCCATATAAAAATAGACTTCTTACGTTCTTGAAGTTTGTAATCCATTGTGATACTGCATCAGGAATATAAAATGTCTCTAGAGGATATACTACTGCTTTTAATTTATAAAGATTTCTTAATGTTTTAACAATTTCATTGTAATTAATTACAAATTCTTTTGGGTTATATAGACGGACCATTTGGACTGCATCATTAAAGTTGTCCGCTTCGGCAAGGTTGATAGCAGAAAGCCAAGCAACATCTTTAGGTTTACAAATTAAAAGCTTCTCTTTGATCATTGTTATGCAAGTGGATATAATTGGTTCTGGAAAATTACATAAAAACATTTGTTCAGGTGTATTATAACTATCAATATTCTGTTGTTTTAAAAGATAAATAATTTGATTATTTATAGTTTTCTTGGAAGTTTTGGTAACATTCGGATGAAATTTATATTTTCCTTGTCCTATTAATTTAGTTAAAGTTATATCAAACAATAAAGTAATTTTTCCAGGGAATTGACGATCTGTTCCACGTTCAATTCGTGCATGAATGTGGGGTTCACCGGATTTATGATTTTCTTCTACTATTAAATAAATTAGGTCAGGATATTTTGTTTTCAAAAACTCTAAAGTGGCGCGAATACTTAATACTTTTGATTGTGGGTATGTTAATAGGCAGCTTCTTGATGATATCTTGCCATTAGTACATTTTTTTCCCAATTTCTTCCTCGTCTATTTCATTTACAACATTATCGTCTTCGGCCATTAGAAGTTTATGATTTTAAAAAATAATAATTTAGATTTTACAACGGTACAAAATTCTTATAAGTGCTTATGATATAATTTTTTCATTGTCTTTTTCATTGGTTTATATTTCTTAACCTATTAAAAAGGTCTTAAGCGATGGGTATAAAATTAAAAAAGGTATCTTTTGGCGAAGTGAATCTTACGTGATTTCGTACATACTTCTAATTTTCAATTACGTCCATATGCCTAATTTTGAAGGATTTGGATACATATCTACGGACTCCGATACCGAGATATTAAACTATACTTCTTCTAGTGATAAAAGTGAGCAAGGTTTTTTCGATGAAAAGAAATTTTATATGATCTGTATGTTACGAAAGAGAAAACGAGAGCCTCCAAGTATCTTATTCGATATGCAGGAAGTGGGAAAAAAGTTTAGGATGCTAGATAGTTCAAAAATGTTCTATGAAGCAAATAAAAGAGCTTTAGAAATAAATATGTTGGGCTTGGAAACAGAATTGGAAAATGCTAAATATTGGCGTGCTGATGAGCGTAAGTATTGTGAAGAAAATAATAAAGATGTCCAAGCTATTATACACGTTCCAAGTAGAGTACAAGATTGTTTTGGATATAAAGTTGAATTAAATCCACATTTTAAGTATGAAGATTTGTTGCAGAAGAATAAAATAAAAGAGAATATTTTTCAATCTTCATCATGTCCAAGTTTATCGGTATGTAACTTAGCTCCAAAACATACATATAGCTTTTTGTTAAAAGTAAGATGCACTGCGGATTTGGGGCATATGGATTTCGTAAATCTAAATTTAAAATTATTAAACTTTTGGAAAGATTTTATCAAAACTTGTGAACAATTTATTACTGAAAAAAGGTATTTGGAATATTTTAAATTAATAAAAATATATATATTTTAATAGGTTTAATAAAATAGTTGGTCCAAAATTGAGGTTACAGATAGGTTTATTATCGAAATATTTGACGAGGTTCGAACTGGTTTTGGACCGAGCTCTGTTGTGTGTAGAAGGGAAGAGAATTTCTCTATTCAAAACAAATTTTTCGTTAATTATATAAACGATTTCTCAACTGGTGGCTTCAGTATTCAAAAGAACCTATATTTTTTTGTAAGCTATAATAATTTGTTATGGGCTATAGTATTTAATAGATTATTGTGTGATGAAAGATACAATTTTAAATTACCTTTATCTCCTGATGAGCAGGTTCTAGACTACGAATTTAAGCGTATTAAAAACAGAAGAAATAAAGATATTTTCAAAAATTTTATAAGATAGTGTACTGATTTGCAAGAAAAGTTTTTATATTATTATCTTTTTACCTTTAGCCTTTTTACTTCAAAACTATAACAAACTTAAGTTTTTTTAAGGTTTAAAAATTTGATTTTAAATAACAAATATATTTTAATTAAATTTTTTTTAAAGTTTCATAAAATATACGATAAAAAAGAATAAGAAGTTTGCCCTGTATTTTGTCATTTGAAAAAATTTGGGAGAGAGGGGTCAACAAATTAAAAAAATATACGAAAATAACAGAAAATAAAATATATTCAAAATGGCTTTAAAAAAATTTTTTCAAAGGTTTAGACACCGCTAGATAAAAATTTAGGCCTTCTATGATGCTGGGGTTAGGGTTTTC
>DAHXPE010000353.1 GCA_027364495.1 Candidatus Heimdallarchaeota archaeon
TGCTTTTCCTGTCCAATTGATACCCATAGATCAATCTGAACAAGATAGAAAAGAAGTAAACAATCTGTTAAATCAAGGTTTGGTTTTGCATTGTAGTCCCAGGATTTATTTTCAGTTTTATTCAAGACATTATTTCGCAAATCTGCTATTTCAAGAGGAGTTAATTCTTCAGGTATCGAAAAATTCGTTATTGGTTCTTCGTAAACTTCTTTTTTAATTTCTTTTGATTGAGGCTGCTTATCATTTCCAAAAACAATAAAATTTGACAGAAGAATATTTCTCTTATGATTGAGGAAAAGAATTGGTGTTGTCACTCTCGTCATTAATTGAGATAAAATTGCTATTCTTTCTTTTCTAGTAGTTCCTTCTTTTAAAAAATTTTTGTCCCGTTCTCTATTCATTTTCAAAATTTGGATATAGAATTTGCTATCCAAAATTTGAGTAGCAGGACTTACGATTTGATTATAGAGATTGTTTACTTCTTTTCTATCTTGTTCAGATTGATCTATGGGTATCAATTGGACAGGAAAAGCATCCAATTTTGTCTTATAATCAAGAATTTTGCCAGAAATAATTGATGAAATCATCTTTTCATCATTTTTTTCTCTTTTGTCTTCAGAATTGTTGATTTCTTGATTATCCATATTAATCACGCAAGTATTTCTGCTTGTGATACAACCACGTGCTGAATATCGTTTTGTAATTCCATTCCCAAAGTATCTGGTGTAATAAGAATGAATTGAGTTCCTAACGATGAGTGTTTAAGTAATTCTTTCACAATTAAAAATATTTTTGTTTTATTTTTTATGTCCAATCTCTGAGTGAATTCATCTATTACATGAAGCGGTGAAATAGTTAATGCATGGAGCGATATAATCAAGCATTCCATTAGAAGAACCTTCTCCCCTCCACTTAATGATTGAGCATTTCTAAAATTTCCTTTTGTGACTGCTTTAAGTTCAAGACCAGCTTTTTCAAGATCTTCATTATCAATACCTAACTTTACATCAGCAAAGATATTTTTCGTTATCTCCTTCAATTTCTCTCCTAATTGTATGATGAATGGTTCAACAGTTGTCTTCCACTTATCAAATCGTGTATCGATGTCTTTTCGTAAATGCTCTAAATGATCTCTTCGCTTTTCTAGGTTATCTCGTAATTCAACTACTCGTTTTTCTTGTTCTTCTAATTTTTCTTTTGGTATTGATTTATCCTTGATTAAGGCTAATTTTGTTGTAACTTCTTTTAATTCTAATTCAACCTGTTGTCTATCCCTTATTTTAATGGGTCTATCACCAAACTTTTTTGCTTCGAGTTCCAAAGAAAATATTTTAGTTTTTGTTTCTTTCACCAAGGTTTGAGCTTCGTTATATTCCTGATTCATCTTATCTAAATTCAACTTGGCATTTCGTAAATTAGTCTCTAAAATAGTTAGTTCCTTTTCAAGATTC
>DAHXPE010000371.1 GCA_027364495.1 Candidatus Heimdallarchaeota archaeon
GATACTCCTCGCCTTCAAACTCTTTTTTCAGGGTTGTATCCCTATTTCATTTTGGAATGGATTAATTATGCCAGCAAAAGTAATAACCTTTCATTCATATAAAGGAGGAACAGGTAAGAGCTTTTTATCTTTAAACACAGCAGCCTATCTGGCAAAAGTTGAAAACAAAAAAGTAATAATCTTTGATTATGATTTCAGGGCTCCAACTTTATTCCACAAATTTCAACCCAATATTTCAAAAATACATTTTCTAAACGAATTCTTGGACGGTAAGTTTTCAATAAGTGAAATGGTTTTCGATCAATCTGAATTCCTTCAAAATGGATCAGATCAAGAAATTTTATTTCATTTAGGCTATGCTTCTCCCAAATCTCGAGATATTCAAGAAATGCAGATGAAAACTCGTCAGTGGCAACAAAAAGCTTTAACAATTTTAATGGGAGGATTACTTCAAATTAAAAATCAGTATGATGTTATTATTATCGATTCATCACCTGGTATAACGTATGATAGCCTGAATGCTATGTCTAGTTCTGATGCTGTCATTCTTGTAGCTACACCAGATTTGGTCGATATCCAAGGAACTGTTGATATGAGCTCAGAAATATATCCATCCCTAGTAAAATTTGGTGCTCAGCCTGCTCTTGTCCTCAACAAAATTCCTTGGGAAGCGCCTAATAAGCTCTATGAAACCTCACAAATTTTAAACAAGTTAAAAAGTGAAGCAGATTTACCTGTCATTTCTCAATGTCCTTGTTTTTGTGATTCAACATTGATTCATAACACAATTTTAGTCAAAGAAAATCAGCAACATCCCTTGATAAAAAATATTCAAGAAATTGTTACTCATCTAAATAGTATTGAGCCGCGCGAATAATAATTTTATCCAATTTTCAATGAGACTATAAGCATGAGTTCTCAAAAACCGTTAAATTTATCCTGGATTCGACGAAGACGGTATCAAGGAAAATTCATTGCGTATTACGATAATATTATTTACGCCAGTGATAGCTCTTATTCTGATTGTAAGCATAAGGCTCGTGAAAACCTTTCAGGGAAACTTGATATTCGAAAAAATTTATCTTATACTTACATAGAGAAAAAGAGTACAATTCATAGGGGTATGCTTATTGTATTCCTTGGGTTTTTACTTTTTGAATATATGTTGTATGAACTGCTCTCTTCACCTTTATTGTTCTCATACAAAAAAATTGAGATTTTTATTTTTTATAATTCGGTAATATTATCAATTTTTTTAGCTTCTATTCTGATTATTTCACCAGTAGTTCATTCAAAGAACTTTTTTGGAACAATTGGAGAAGCAATTGTTAATAAAGAGAGACAATTAGGTTGGGAGGTTGCATTGAGTGGGGTTTTAATTTTTATTTTTTTAGCTACTATCGTTATTGAAATTACAACTTATATCGAATTTAAAATTGATTTGAATGTATTTTTTATCATCCTTCCTGGCTTTTTATTATTTCTTCAAGTGTGGTTTACTTTACGTGAAGATAGAAAACTTAAGAAATTACATTATTCACTAATTGACCTAATAACTCTTCAAGATCGCTTAACTTATAGTGATATAGCATCTTATTTATCCGAAATTCCTCAAATTAAAGATAAAAATATTTCAGACACAAACCCTTTACTTTTAACTCTTGAAGCATCATTAGAATCACCTTTTTCACTTACTAGAGTTATTGCTTTTCGAATTTTATTCAGAGATTTAGCAATAATGCTTGGGTCTATAGTTCTTTCTTTTGGTATCGGATATATTTTATTTATAGATAATTTGGTAACGAATTTAATCGCTACAAGAATTTTTGGCTCTTTTTTAGCAGCTGGCCTATTGCTCTTTTATGCCTTGGTGAAAAAATCTACATCAACTCTATTTGCTGAATCTTTTATAAAAAGCCATCCTCATTTTATGCTTCGTCCTGGTGGGGCGGACCGAATTTATATGAAATTTTTTCCTATCGAAGTAACTCAAATGAAAGAAAAATCAATTCTAACTATTTTACGTCAAAGCGTTTTATTAACAGCTGGTTTAGGTTTTTTTTTCCTACTCTATGGAATTGAATTAGTCCTATTAGTAAATTTCTTTGGAAATTATCCCATAGATTTAATAAATTCTTTAACTTTAGCCTTTGGAATGATTCCAGTTTTTATCTTCATCCTTTATGTAGCACGAGCAGGAACAAAATCATGGATTTTAAGTATAGAAAACAGTATGGTTGAATTAGATCAAAAACTTGAGACTGAAATTGGATTAAATCCTAATCAAATTTTGGGATACTTACATGAAGCTCAATTAAAATACAATGAAATTTATAGGTCAAGATAAAATCAATTACATTTTAAAACATATCCCTAAAGGGGTTTTTATCTTTTATTCCCTTGAGTTACATTTTTAAGAAAATAAATTGTCGAAGGACGTCCTTTTTTGGATTTTGACTTTATTTTGAAATCAAATTCTATAAAATTTGACAGATAGAGTCTATTTAGTGCATCATAAACAGAAGAACGAGGTAATTGCAGCTCTTTACAGATTTGCTCTCTAGTTTTCCCTGAATTATTTTTTGATAAGAATTCATAAATTGATCGGTCTGATGGATTTTTTAGCCCAATTTGCTTAAATTCCAACTGTTCAGGTTGATAGTCTTCAAATTCGCTATAAATTGGTATTTTATTATCATGGATTGACATAAGATAAAATTAGAGACTTCTTTAAAATAATTTTAAGACAGGGATCGAAATCTCACTAACCATTCAAATTCAAGTTGTTTATATGAAAAAAAAAAATTCAGACTCTAAATGTCAAATAAAAGAAGGTGAACGTTCTAATCTAGAGAAAACAGTATTAAAAAAAAAATAATGTTAAACAGTATCAAATCTTTTGATGGATCCACGAGCAACGACATCATGCTTGTGAATGCTCTCCTCTGATATAACTTCAGCCTCAAAATTTAAAATTTTGCCTAGGAATTTTTGATCTGCCTTTGCTAATAAATTTCGACAAACGTCCTCTACAAATAATGGATTTTCGAACATTCTTTTAACTACCCAAGCCTCATCCACAGTTTTTAGTACGGAAAACGTTGGACTAGAAAAAGAATCTTCAAGAATATCAATTATTTCCTCAATTGAAGGTAAATCAGCTCCTGAACCGCTTATGGAAAGAGAAGATTTTGCACGTTGAACATGTGTTCTTTTCCCTTCAGCTACAGCTAAAGCATGTGGACACGCTGTATTACCTGATGCGCCTACAGTTAATTTATGATAGTTATTTACAGCACCATTACTGGATGTGAAATATTCAACAGGATAAACCTCTATCGATCTCCTTTTACTTTCTGGTGTCAAAACCTCGTGAGCATATTCAAATTTCATTTTAATAAAACTTGTTTTGTAAGTAAAGCGTTGTTTTAATGTTTTCAAGATTCTATTAGTAAGTTCATCAAAACCTTGTGCTTCATTCAGAGTTTCATCTGCCAATATTTCAGTAACAGATTCAACAAGTCTGCTCATATGAACTCCTTTAAGGTGAGGAGGCAAATCTACAACAACTTCAACGTCAGTAATAAAACGATAATGATGAGGTTCATTATTGATTCTTACAAAGGTTTTAAGGTTTTTAACTCCTACATTAGTTAGATAAACTTCATAATTAGGTTTTTGATCTTGTGTTTGGATAGTTGTATCCATTATAACCAGCTTTTATATGTTTAGATTAATATTGTTCTTTCTAATCTAACTAATTAAATTCAAAAAATTTAATTTTTAAAGATTATAAAACGGCAATAATTTATCATATATGTTTCACCAAATTTATAAATTTAAATTCAATGATCAGATGTGTTTTCTTGATTATTTCAATAGCCTTACCTAGTAATGTTTCATATTTGGAAAAAAATTATTTAGTTGATCTAGCAAACCAATCTCATTTAGGCATTTTTGTCAGTGATTTACCTCAAAACCATGATTTATTTCAATTATTGACTATATGGAGGATTAAATATTCAAATATCCCAATTTTAGGGACTGCTATTATAAGTCCTTTTAATTATGATATTCAATTTCTTAAAAAACAGATAAAGACAATTTATGAGCTTTTTAATTCTGGAATTGAGCTAGGCTTTGGATTAGGCGACAAAAACTTGTTGAAAATGGTCATTGATAATCGGCTTGATAATTTTAAAGAAATCATAACTCAATTAATTGATGATTCAGATATTCAATTACAATCTAATCAGTTTTCTCTCGCTGGATCAGGAAAAAAATTAATTGATTTTGCAGGAATAAAAAATATAGGATTAATTTATAACGGAATTATATCTTCAAATATAATTTCAACAATCAATGCAAAAAATACTAGAAATAACATCTCAAGTTATATTATGGTTGATGTAAATGATTATAATTCATTATCTCAAGGATTTGTTTCAATTGTATCAAGAATTATAACAGGTTTATCAAAAACTGAATTAAAACGTCTTCAAATTGACTTAAATGATGTTGAAATCATTAAATCTAATCTAGTGCAAAAAAATCCACCTGAATACAGAACTTGGTTACCAGAAAATGTAATAGAAAAAGTAGCTATTTTTGGTTCCAAGGAAACCGTTCTTGAGAGAATTTACTCATTCAAACAACTTGAAATCAAGCAAATTATTTTGTCCATTGCTGGGAAAGCTAAAAAAGTCGAATTTATAGAGTATCTGAATAAAGAAATAAATTAAACCAAATCTAACCATTTAAAATTGAATATTCTGCGTAATTATTGGGTCCTTCGTAAATTCGTACCTTTTTTAACCAAGAATCCTGAGGGATTATTTTATTTATTTCTTCAAAGAAATATTTTGCAAGATTTTCAGTAGATGGATTGATTTTATCAAAAGGATCGACTTCATTAATAAATTTATGGTCTAATTTTAATGCTAATTCATCAACTTTGTTTTTTAAAACCAAAAAGTCTATTGCAAAACCAGTTCGTCGATTAATGTGATTTGAGGAGACAAATGCCTCAACCTCAAATGTATGACCATGAACATCCTCATCAATAAAAGAACCCAGATTATTCGGATCTTCCAAATATTGTCTAATAGCATGTGCTGATTCAAACTGAGCTTTTGTTCTGATAGTAAATAATTCTTTCATCAAAATCACATGGTTACTTTGTTAATCACAAAAAATAAATGATAATTAGTTGGATTTAATTTTAATATAAATATAAATTGGATGTTAAAAAATAAATTAAATAGGGAATCATGCTCTTAAATGAAGTATAATTAGTATTAACAAATATTAGAGAAAAATTTCATGGAATATAGAATTCATACAAGTAATGGCCTACGATTATCAGTTTTAGGGATAAACATTTTCAATAGTTATTCTAATAAAAAAAAAATTAATCCTTTAGAAATAAATGAGATATTAAATGAATTAAAATCTAGAAAGATTAATTTTATTAATATTCCTTACATAGATGATCATTTAATAAAAGAAATACTTGAATGGGAGAAAAAAAATGATTTCTCTTTCGTTAAATCAATTGAATTAGGTTTGCCAAGGAATGATGATAATTCACTGTTGTTTTCAGATAACAGGGAAGAAATAATTCAAAATCGATTTCAAAACATTGAAGATCAAATTGAAAGCATATTTAATTTATTTGCACCTCAAAAGTTTGAATTTTTAACACTATTCTATCCTAAATTGACTCATTTTAATCAAAATAATTTGAATTCCTTAATCGAAAAAGTAAAAAACACATATTCCATAAACTCTTTTGGAATTCACTGTCAATATCTTTCTGATGCTTTGCTGATCTGTAAACATAGTAATATTAATCATATAGAAATAGAATTAGAAATTAATTCATCAATAGAGCTCATTAATGCAATTTTCAAAATTGTAACAGATAAAAATATTTCTGTTTTTTGCTCCCTAAATGATGATTTAAAGAATTTTAAAAACAGTAATTATGAAAGCACAGATTCATTAGCTACTCTATTAAAAGCTGGTAATATAGTTCTAGAAGATAAAATATCTTTTAACTTTAACCTAAAAACAAATGAAATTATTTTACTTTCAATTATGAAATATCTAGAGAACGATTTTCAGAGTGTATTAGTTAAAAGATATT
>DAHXPE010000375.1 GCA_027364495.1 Candidatus Heimdallarchaeota archaeon
ACTAATAGCAGAAAAAAGACCAAATACAATAGAAAAGCTATTTAGCATAAGATTGCAAGAAAAATTGATTAATTATAAAGACTGGTATTTAAAAATATTATTTAAGATAATAAATTTTGATTTTAATTATAATAAAATAAATTACTAATGTTTTTTTTCTTAAAAAAAAAGGTTGTAATTACAACGATTATGATTTGCCTTGAACAAAATATTTCAATTTGGTTTATAAAAGAGATTTTTGACTGGCAGTCAAGATTTTAAGAGTGAAAGTAACTTTGTCAGATAAACAAAATAATAATAGTAGAAATTTTAGAAATAATTCATCAAATCAACGAAATAGGCAATCTAAACCAGGCTATAAAAGAAATCCTGCACCAGATCGATCTTCAAGACGACCAAGATCAGGAGGGTTAGTTAAGGCTAAAATATTAGATTATAGACCAGGTAAAGAATTTGGAAAATTAGTCCCATTAGAAGGGGAATTTCGTCTTACACAACTAGTTTTTTATAAAAATTCATTTGATGAACGAGTGGAACATCATATTTACAAGAATCAAGAGGTTCTTGTCTTAATACAAAAAGAAAATGATAACCCAGAAGTTAAAAAAATCGAAGTTTCAATTGATTATAGAACTATACCCGGTGACGAAAAATACACTGAAGGAAGAGATGAAACTAAAAAAGAAACACGTCATTCTTTTAAAGAAACTGGATCCAATCAATTACAAGACAAGAAAGAAGGCTATCAGAAAACTAAACCGAAGAATTTTAACAAACCACCAGCAGCTGCAACAAGTTCAACACTTTCTTCTTCAGGATCTCTTCCAGTGAGTCAGGAAAAGGACAAAGTATCATCCAAACCCTCTACTCCTAAAAAAGATAAAAAACCAAGAGTAGATAAACAAAAAGAACAACCAATTAATCCATTAGCTGAAATGGAGACATCAACTGAAGCTATTAAAGAAGAAACTAAAGTTAAAACCGAGTTTGGTAAGGGTAAAAAATCTAAGGATAAATCTAAATCTAAAGATAAGAAAAATGAAAAACCTTTTCAGGAATTAACTGATGTTGAAGTTGTAAAAGAGCAACCAATTTCAGAGATTGAGGAAGTAAGAGAAGAACCAATTTCAGAGATTGAGGAAGTAAGAGAAGAACCAATTTCAGAGATTGAGGAAGTAAAAGAAGAACCAATTTCAGAGATTGAGGAAGTAAAAGAAGAACCAATTTCAGAGATTGAGGAAGAAAATGAAGAACCAACTTCTCTGGAAAGTGAAATTATTGATGAGGAAATAATTTCTGAAATAAAAGGATTTTCTAGTGAAGATATTCTCGAAGAAAGCAATAAAAAGTTAGATTCAGGCGAACCCGCAATTTTTACTGATATTAGCGAGGACGTTGATGAATTAAATTCATTAGTTGATCAAATAAGTGCTTCAGAAGAGGAATCAAGTGAAGAAAGTGCAAAAGAGAATGAAAATGAAAATGACATAGCATCATTAATCCCACCAATTGATGAATTAGAAATAAAAGAAACAGAGCAGGATTCATTTGATGAGAACGCTGACATTGATGACAATCTTGTTTCAGCACCTTCATCTACTGAAGATTTAGCGGATGTTGAAAAGCAATTTCAAGATATGATGAGCACTAGTGATGATCGCAAATCAGAAGATGAAACTGAATCAAAAATAGATTCCAAATATCAAAAAGGTTTCTCTTCCGATAGTAGTTCGATATTGAAATCTAAAAAATCTTCTAAGCCAAAAGTTGAAGAAGATATTGATAATGAACCAAGAAAAACTCTTAAAGAGGAATTAGCAGAAGAAAGTGAAGAGGAATCTTTATTAGAAAAATTGGTTAGTAAAATAGCTGTCGAAATTGATGATGATGATGATGATGAAGACGAATATGAAAATGAAGAAGAAAATGAAAACAATGACGATACAGACAAAAAATTATCATCCTCAACACTTCAAATAAAAAACAAAAACGTCCTTTCAGAAATCGATCATGAAACAGTTAAAGAAAATGAACATGATGAGAAAGACAAGGATGATGAAGAAGAATCTGATTAAACAACTTTCATAATTTTACAATTTTTCTTTTAGCCTCGAAAATCAACTTTATTTACAGCTAAAATTTGATCCGTGGTTGAAGGATATTGATTAAATATCGATGTTTTAGCCTGTTCGTGAACAAATAGCTTTCTCTTTGGCTTTTTAATAATTTCTTCTATTAATATAGAAATCTCCTCGTCATTTAAGCTTGATTTAATGTCGAAGGATTCAATATTAATACATTTATCAATATTTATTTGTAAATCAACGGAATCTGGAATTCTAAGACTGGTATCGTTTGATTCATATTTCTCTTTCCATTCATTAATAAATTTTCTTCGTTCTTTCAGGAGTTGATCAACTGAATCTTTAATTATTTCTTCTTTATTAGGAAAGGAACAATGATAGATATTTTGTAAGATATCAAATTTTTCGGTAATGAAAATTTCAGGTGCCATTTTTAGAGCTAAATCTCGATCAATAGAAGCTATAGGAAACTTTTGAACTAATTTTAAAATCCTATTTCTCTCTAAGCTCTCAATAATTTTACCTTTCTCTAATTCTTCTAAATATTGTATTTCATCAATAATAACTTCAATTGCCTCTTGTCTATGACCTAATTTAAGAAGATAATTAATAACAGCTCGTGCTCCAACTAATTCGGCGGCTTTTAAATCAGCATGAATCATATAATTTCTGTTTGCGGTATTAATGAGGGCAGAAAGTATTTTGCTGAGAATCCACATAAGAATGAAAAAAAGAAGAATATACAGAAACATCAAGATAACTACGCGTAAGGGATTGGTATTTCCTTCATTACTTGAATCGAAAAATATTAGGATAGCAATTTCTCTAATAAAGTAAAGCAAAGGCCCAACAAATGGTATAAAGAAAAATTTACGATGTTGAGATGCATAGATGCGAATGATAGAAGATTTACTTGCAAGTTCAAGATCTATAACTAATCCAGCCCGAAGCTCTTGTGTTTCTGCAACTTGTAAAATAGTTGGATGAAGTACTATTGTTTTTTTACCAAAAAGTCTATAACTAAACATACTGGGTTTGGGTTCATTTGTCACGAAAATCTTATCATAATCATTTTCTCTACCGCTAATACTTTTGGATGAAATCTCAATAAAGATCAATAATTGTTGAGGAGTGAAATAATGATAAGTACGCTCACCAGATTCGTCCTTTGGGTAAAGCATATATTTCTCTTCTTTTCTGGAAACCGAGAAAAAAAACCAAAAGACAATTAAATGTTGCACGACAAATAAAAAGGGTAAAGCCCATAAAACAGGTGAATTGTCTTGTGCAATTTTGATGCCAAAAAAATTAGGATCAGCTGTAGCCCTCATGATGAGGATTCCCAGCAAAATGAAAATATCAAGAATAAAATAAATCGCAAAAAAGCCATACATCTTGATTTTTAAAAATAAATTCCTAGCCATGTTGGTAAAAACCTGCTTTTTACTGAAAAAAAAATTGATTTAAACTTGAAAATAACGATTCTTACATTTTATATAAAGTTTTTATTTTTGTAATAATGTTATTTATTTTCTTTGAATATAGATTTTCATCGATTTTATCTAAGGGCATACCTAATTCTTTTTCCAGCAATTCTAAAAAGGAAGCTTCAACTTGTTTAAGTAATAACCAAATGCTTTTCATTATTGAATTAGCTATAGTGCGCGCATTATCGAAAAACTCATCTGATTGTTGATCCCAGCCGTTTGTTTTATAATAATCTGAAAAGTATAGAGGCTTTCCAAATGTAATGGACATTTCAGAACCCCATTTAGGCATAGCAGATCCTACTTTTAGAACATTTTCAGATCCATGTATATAAAATGGAATTACGGGAACTTTACCATTAAGTCGTAATATAATTCGACCAACTCCTGTTTTTCCTTCTAGTGTTAAGTTATGATAATCTGATAAGACGCTCGAATGTGAAACTCTACCGCCTTGTGGAAAAATTATAACCGCCAAATTAGCTTTCAGGGATTCAATAGCATATCGAAGACCTGATTCTGGATTTTCTCTAAAAACAGGAAAACCACCTAAATATTTCATCTGTCGAAAAATGAAATTTTCTTTCATTGCTTTTCCGTTGATCATAAAGCTAATAAAATTGCGCAAATGTCGCTTTGGGTTTGCAATGGCTGATCCGAAAATAATTGAATCAAGATGCGATTTATGATTTCCACAAAATATTACAGGGGTACCTTCAGGAAACTTCTGTAAATATTCAACTCCGTTAATTTCTATTTTGAATAACTTTTCAAATGTCCTAGGAACGAATAGACGTGCAAACGTATAAAAAAATTTCTTCCGAAAGTTCCATCTTGGAGCATCTGTTGATAATGTGACACTTGGGGTATTATAATCAACAGATTGATCATCATGTTCTAGGAAGGTCACATTAAATACTTCTATTTGTATTAATTATAAATTTTTTTTTTCTTTTATTTCTTTTTCGAAAACTCAGCATTATTGTTAAGAATACTAACTGATTTTTTTTTACTTGATTATGCTTTAAAAATTTACCCCTTACTTTATAAGATGTTAATCATGTTTTCAAAATTAAATACGTTTCATTTTATAAATTCAAAATAGTTTTGTATCATTGTTGTGAAAAAAAGATCAAAATACATATATATTTATTTTAATCAGCTGTCTCATAGGCTAATTAATTAAGGTTGTTTATCAATATTTATGATTAATAAAAGGAATAAACTTCAATTAGGTAAATCTACAAAAGTAGTTACTGCACAACTTCCTTTTTTTGATTCTTTTTTTTCAGATATACAATCTGTAAATGATTTAATGCCAAATAAATCCCATCCAAATGTTAAATCATTTTCATTAAATTTAAATGTTTCAAATGAATATAATTCAGCATGTGTAGATTGTAAAGGATCCAAAATGCTTTGTGGAAGGTTAAGATGTCCTATTATAGCTAAGATGGATACTTTCAAAGGTATATATCCAGATTTACAAAAAAAAGAACTTTTTGGAGCATCGCCACCAAGTGTGTTCATTGGAAGAATTAACTATCCAAATGTCTATGTAGGTCCCATGGTACCACCAGACTCAGGAAATACGTCAATATATGATGATACTGAGCAATGGTTTGGTTTATCTCAGAAAAGAATATTAGAATTACGTTTAAAGCTTGTGCGTGGAAAATTCAAAGCTAATGTAAAAGATCTCAATCAGAATAACAGATTACTTGACTTAACACAGGAAATTGGATTATCAAAAAATTCTATTGAGTCAGAAATGAATTTGAAAAAATTTCCGAAACAGCAATTAAAATTGGATGACAATGTTCAACCAATGGGCCCAACTGCAACCCTAAAATCATTATTCTTAGGATCATCAAGTACTAATCATCAAATTGAAAAATATTCTTCAGACTCTGATCTAATAGCTAAAAATGCTATAATTGAATTACGCCTGAATGGAGCAAAACAAACTGATATAACAAGAGCCTTTTCACTAGGACTTTTCGGAATTCAAAAAACAAGAAAAATGGTTCCTACTCGCTGGAGTATAACAGCAGTAGATTCGACTTTAGGACTTTATTACTGGAAGAAGATACAAAATTTTCCACTAATAAATGAGGTGAGGATTTTTGAAAGCACTTACATGGCAAATCGATTTCTGATTATGATGGTACCTGCAACTTGGAAATATGAACTCATGGAAGCATGGTTCCCAAATAGTGCTTGGAACCCAGGTCGAAATATTGCCTTAGTAAATGATTATGAAGGATTTAAAGGAAGAAAAACCTATGCCAGTATTGGGGGTTGTTATTATGCTGGTAGAAATATGATTGGGCAATATTTGGATAATGAACAAAAACAAGCCAGTATCGTAATAATGCGTGAGACATATCCTGGTCAGGATATGCCAATGGGTGTCTGGTTGGTGAGAGAAATGATTCGTAAAGCGTTGCAATTTCCTTATATGAAATTTGACACAAAAAAAGATGCTTTTGATTATATTAAAGAACGATTACTAATTGCACCTGACTACTGGAAAAAACATTCTGGAGTTTTTAACATGCAAAATGAAAAAATCCAATATAATTTGAATCAATTTTATTAGAAAAATAGGTATTTAATTTAAAATATTATATTGAAGCACAGAACTAGGAACACGTATAATATCATCAAGTTTTATTCCTTTATTTAAAAGAGTAGCAATAGACGTCGGGTCAATACCGTAAGATTTAGTCAAAAACTTAGCATTAGCTTCATCGATCCATTTTATCTTTTCTAAACCAGGATTCACCTGTTCAACTTCAGCCCACCAGTATTGAAATTTTGAGATTTTTCTAATTGTTATATAGTTCATAGAATCACCTATTTTTATTATGCAAAACTAATGGTGTAATTTGCCTTAAGTATAATTTAGTTACAGCCCTCTCCCAAAAAGGAGGGTTTTAAAGACCCTCGAAACATGGTGAAAAAAATTAGAAAAAAATCGATTTTAAATATCTGAATTGATGTTAATTTTTGAATTATAATGTTGGTGCTTATAACCATTAAATTTGTTTGACCAATTCTTTATATTGTTCATGTTTGTTCACCTTTTCCTTCATGTAGTAACTCCTAACCTGTGGATATAAGGTTTGGGAAATGTATAAGGGTGAAAAAGAATAAAATATGTAAAAAATTCTTATAGTTAGGAATTTATTACAAATTTTGATATAATTAGAAAGCTATTTCTGAAACTCAATATTATGCATAGATTGCAAATCTTCTTTAAATTGCTCTAACTCAAAAGGAATTTTATCTATTTTAATATTATCTTTTAAACTTAGATTTCTTTCTTGTTTTGCTTTCCAAATACTCGCATTAAATTTTTTGATAGATTCAGTTATTTCTGAGGAATATTCAAATGGAATTTTATCTAATGGTTCGAAAATTTGATCATTTATTGATTCATTAAACACTTTTCTAAATAAAAAATCTGTTATAAAAGGAATGATTGGTTCAAACGCCTTCAAAATACATTTTAAACAATAATAGAGTGTCCAACATGCAGATTTTTTACCTAGATCATCGTCCTCTGAAAAAATTCGTCCTTTAATCATCTCGATATAATGATTAGAGAATAAATCCCAGGTAAATGCTAAAAGAGCATTTGTTGGTATGTAAAAGTCAAAATTATCATATCCATCATATGAAAGAGCAAGAGTTTTGCCTAATTCTGAAAGAATCCATTGATCTGTTGTATAAAGATTTTGTAAGTCAAAATATTGTTCAAAAGGAAAATTAGAAATAAATTTAGCAATATTATACAATTTATTGAAAAACTTTGATTGACCAGAGAGTTTTGACTCATTAAATCTAATATCAGAGCCTAAAGAAGCCTCAGAAGATCCAAATAGCCTTAAAGCATCTGCACCATATTTAGCAATTATTGGTTCAGGTTTTATGATGTTACCTTTTGATTTGCTCATCTTATAACCTGATTCATCAATTACATGACCAGAAATCCATATTTTGTTAAACATAGGTTTGGAATAAAGCAATTCACCTTTTAGCATAGAATAATGGAACCAAGTTCTAATGATATCTTTTCCCTGTGCCCTAATGTCAGCAATGTAATTGTTCGAAGTATAATCAGTCATGGTTTGAGAAAATTTATTTTCTGGGTACGTACGAATGTAAATAGCACTATTAGAAGAATCCATCCAAGTATCAAGAATTCTATTCTCACCGATGAAGGATGTTCCATTACACACTGGGCATTGTTCGATGGGGCATTTATTTTTCCATGGTTGATAATAAGGACCCGGTTCAGGAAGGATTGGCTCATTACAAGTTCTGCAATACCAAATAGGTATTTCAGTGCCATAAAACCTTCTTCTTGATATTGGCCAGTCGATCTTAATTCGTTCAAGCCAATCCTTCCAGATTTTTCTCGAGGATTCAGGTAAAAATATTAAATTTTCAGCCCTTTCCTTTAACTTCTCTAAAAAATCAATTTGCTTTAAATAAAACTCCTTCATACCTATGAATTCAATAATTGCACCTGATCTTTCACTCGTAGGAGCTAAATATGTAATAAACTGCTCCTTATGAATCAAACCTAAGGTTTTTAAATCTTGAATTATTTGTTTCCGACCTTCTTGGATAGTAAGTCCTGCATAAGCTCCTGTAAGATCAGATAAGGTTGCTTGAAGTGTAATTGAGTATTTTGGAATTAATTGTAATTCTCTAAAAATTTGTATATCTGCCTGATCACCAAATGAGCAAATCATTACTAGACCAGAACCAAATTCAGGTTTTGCATATTGATGTGGAAGTATAGGAATTTCTATATCAAAAATTGGAATTTTTGCTTTTTTACCCTGTAAATAAAAATACCTTTCATCTCTTGGGTTGTAAATAATGCAACCAATCGATGGCATTAGTTCTGGTCTGGTTGTTGAAATAAAGATGGGTTCTTTAGAATCCAGTAGCTCAAATTGAATCGTATAAAGAATATGTTCCTGTTCCTTATATTCAATTTCAGCATCAGCTATAGTAGTTTGTAAGTTTGGATCCCAGTTTGCTGGTCTATCATCTTCATAAATGAGTCCTTTTTTATAAAGATCTATAAAATATTTTTGTGTAAAAGCCCTGTATTGTTCTTCGTCAGTTTTATAGATATTGTCCCAATCATATGAGTTGCATGAAAGGCCCAATCGCTTAGTAAGATTTAAAATTTGACCTCCGTATTTATCAAGCAATTTCTTGCATAATTTTAAGAATTCATCACGAGAAATACTTTGCATATTTATATTGAATTCTTTTTCAGTTTGAATTTCAATAGGAAGTCCGTTTCGATCTAGACCCATAGGAAATAAAACTTGATATCCCTTCATTCGCATTGTTCTAGCAATCATATCAATCTGCGAATAGTGAATTGCTCCTCCTATATGCCAAGATGAATTAGTATAAGGTGGTGGCGTATCAATTATAAAGAGTTTCTTTTTACTATCCTCTTTAAAACGAAAGATTTTTTCATCTTGCCATATCTCGAAGAGTTTTTCTTCTTCAATTAAGGGATTGTATTTCTTACCTAATTTCTGGTTCTCTTTCATAAAGACTCCCCTCCAAAAATAAACTGGTTTTTTATACTGAAACAAAATTTACGTTCGTTTGACTGAATTTTATTGTTCAGGAAGAACAAAGTGATTCCAACTTTTCATTTATTACACCTCAATAGTTTATAAAGCTTAAATAATTTTTTTTTGTGATTTTACTTTGAAAAGTGTCAAAAATTCCAAGGTTAGATGTTTTTTTTAAAAGATTCCTTATTTTACTAAGGGTAAAGGACCTGATAACACATCCAAATCACAAAAAAATGATTTTTTCTTTAGATTTAAAATAACCTGTTTTTTGTACTATCCTTATTGGTAACGTAAATCTTTTGTATAACAATTTTGCTAGTAAAAATAAAATAAAATTCTTATATTAATAAGGTTATTTTTAAAATAGAATCATTATTTGGTGTTGGAAAACAATTGACTGAAGAGGAATTAACAGGAGAAGAAAAAATTAAAGTAATGATTGAAGCCCTAAAATCAACTCAGTTATTTGTAAGATCTACTGCAATAGAGCAATTAACTTTAGATATCATTGAAAATCCTGATTTTGCTCTCCCAATAGTAATTAAAGAAATAGCTGATCCTGAATGGTGGACTGTTCGCTTTGGTATCACTGAATCCATTCAAGAATCTGCTGTTAGAGGCTTATCCATACCTGATAAATATATTAATGAACTCTTAACCTTTTTAAAAGATTCAGATGAAGAGTATAAAACCAAATTAATTTTGTGTTTAGGTGATATTAAGAGTAAACTTGCTACTGATTCATTAATTACTCTCTTATCATCAGAAAATGATGAAATAAGGGAAAATGCTGCAATTGCCCTTGGAAAGATAAAAGATGAACAAGCAACCACTATTTTGATGAATCATATTATAAATGATTCTTCAGATTATGTCAAATCAGAATGTATTAAATCGATCGGCGTTATTTTAGAAGGAAAGAATCAATCAGTTGATATTAAAGATATTGTTATAATGCTAAAAAATGAAAATCCTTCTATTCAGAGTATAACATCAGAAGCTTTAGGTAAAATTCGAAACCCTTCTTGTATCATTCCTCTAATCAAGTCAATGAATCCAATAAGGCGAGATATTAATGCTGAAAGTAGGCAAAAAATGCTTACTGCATTGCAATTATTTTCTGAGGAAGAAATCCTTTCTGAAATAAAAAATGCAGCAAAAGGCGATGAGAACCTATATTTAGATTTATTAGACGAGGTCCTTTTTCAAAATCCCTATGAAATGTTGCGTGAAGAATCAGTTAAAAATAAAGAAAAATTGATTTCTAAATATCAGAGACAATTTAAACGAGTTAAAAATGAAATAGATAGTATTAATAGCTTTGTTGCTGATGTGTTTAAAAATTTAGCTTCCATCAATTCTTTGGAAGAAATTGAAACCATCAGAGATACTATTCCAAGAAAAAGAAGCAATCTTGAGAAAATTGAAGTCAACAGATTAGTTAAATATGCCTGGGTCAATAATTCTCTGTATTTAGAATTAAAAGATGCAGAAAAGTATTATAATTTAGGTATTTCAGCATTGTTTGAATTAGAAAATGCAGTTGAAGCCAAATATGAAAATCTTAAATTCAAACAAGGATAAATAATTTAGCTTTCGGTCAAGTAAGGGAAAAATAATTGGCTATCCACGATTAAAAAATCAATTAATGCAGTTCTGAAAAAATCTGATCTATTTTTAAACTTTTTTTTCTCTCTAACAACGAGATCAATTATGGTAATCATTGATATTGGAAATTTTGCCGTTATTGAAACTGTTGATCCGGAAAATTGCTCTTCATACTGACTTGATGCTAAAATTTCATTCTCTGGAATTTTAGAACTTAAGTTGTGGACTTTCTTCAAATAATCCCAAGTAGCTGTTCTTAAACATTCACTTAGTGATGAATATAATCCAGCATCAACTAATACTCTCATCAATTTATCTTGTTTTTTCCATATTTTTAAGGCAATAACCTTCATCAACTTTTAAATTCATCCTATTCCGTATTTGATAATTTATTTTTCTTTTGTTTAGAATAATTCATTATATTTGTTTTTTAACTAATTTCAAAAAATTATTAATATAATAAACATCTTTAATATATTTATTTAAATTTGTCGGTTTCAAATAAAAAAATTACTATTTTGTCGGAATTTAATTATTTAAAAAAACCAATAAATTTTTGGAAATATTTATTTAATTGCTTGGAAAAAAAAGTTGAAAAAAAGAAAAGAAGAATTAACAGATTGTTAGTATTTTAAATGGAACATCCAATGATTAGATTAAAAAAAACTAAATGAAGACATGATTAGTAGATGAGATAGGACTTTTATATTGTTTGTTTAGCCAATGATTATAAATTTGGGCATCCGTCTCTAAAAACCTCTGAACTGCAAGTCGAATAAAATTTGTTCTGTTATCAAATTGTGAATTTTTATGAATCAAGGTGTCAATTGTGTTTAATAGTTCAATAGGCATTTTTGTACAAGCCGAAATTTTAGTTATCTTGTTAGTATTGAATTCAGTTAATTTCTTTTGATCAATTGCAGTTAACCAAAATTCAGTTTCGTTTTCATTTGTAAAATCTAAAATATAGCTTATATAATCAGTAATTGCTATTCGCACTGTTTCGGATAAAGATGGGTAAAATCCATCACTACAAAGCATTTTAATGTTATTTATTTGTTCTTCAGGCAATTTAAAGGCAATTACTTTTAAATTTTTATTGATCTTCTCCAACCTAAGCTGCACTTCCTACATAATTATGAAGAGCTTCTCTATCCTCTAAAAATATTTTAATTGATTCTCGAATGAACTGTGATCTGCTTTGAAAAACACCTTGATTAACAACTTCATCTACGCATTTCAAAAGAATTGGTGGTAATTTAGATGAAACTGAATCTTTAGCTTTTCCATTATCAGAATCAATAGAATTCCAGGTTAAACTTGACATACTTGCTGAAGGATCATTTGAAATTTTCATCAATAAATGACGAATTGCAACCCTCAAAACTTCACTTCTTGAAAAATATAGCTGATCTTTTATCAGTCCGTCGATCGCATGAAGCTGCGGACTATCCATTTTAAAACATATAATTTGTAACTTTTCGGCCATTGTTGTACTCTCCTTATTTCTTTTATTTCCATTGTAATAACTGAATTAAATTATGATTCTTTTGAATCTTAATTTTAATATCATTCCATTCAATAGATAAATTCTCATCTTATGAATCAGTGTTTCAAAATATGCAAATTTTGTAATAACAACTGTACAATTTATTTACTAAATTGGATTAATTTGAAGTTCAGTTTATGAACAAATAACTATATTATTAACTTTCCTATTTACTATTTAAGTTTATTCAAAATTCATACTAAATACAGCGTTTTCAAGTTTATTTTACTTGTAAAAAATATTAAAAAGATATAGTATATTTTTTGCATGTAAAAAATTATTTTCTAAAAAATCTATATTATCAAAAAAATGATGTAACAAAAGATTAAAATCGACAAATAATGAATAAACAAAATTACTAAAAGCTTAATTAATTTTTTTAGTACTGTTGTTTAAAACAAGTTGATATAAAGCCAATCACGACAAATAAAAATAATATTTCAATAATACTTGAAATTAACAGCGTAATATTTCATATTAATTTTTCTTAATTCTCAAATAAAAAAAAGCGTGGTAAGCTGCTTTGTCTGCAATAAAACTCATTTTTATCGGATTTTCAGTAAAATTTATTAGTACAAAATGGTGATTTTTTCTGTTGCATGTATTCAATAGTTGTAAGTTTAAGAGAGGAAAAATTGAATATAAGCAAAAAAATCAGTTAATTTTAGCAAAGCAGTCATAAAAAAACAATAATATTAAATCAAAAAAGAGTTATTGGAAAATTCAACTCATTTTAATTAATAATTTACATTGATCACAAATAGCACCTAAGGAATTAAGAATTTCATCCTTACTTATAAAATCAGAATTTATTTCATAATACCAAACATTGCCTCTAGCTCTAGCTCTGGTTCTGTCAACAAAACCCTCTAGAAGCAAATTTTGAATTATATCCATAATTGATCGATATTTTAATGGTTCTTCTTTTGAATTCTGTTCGATTAGTCGTTTATATTCTTCTAGAATATCACCACTTTTCACTCCGAAATCATCATTTTCTTTATCTTTCTGTAAATTTTCTTCATTTAAATTTAGAACAGCCAAAAGAACAGCATGAATATCATGACTTTTATTTTTTAAAGAATCAATCAAAAGATGTTCTTTATCCTCAATTTGAGTGCACGCAAATTCAGCATCATTTTTGGTAATCTTTAACTGATTTTTCCTATCTGATTCTTCCACAGCTATATGAAGCATTTTAATTAACTTTCTTGCATCACCTCCTAACCTGTGAGCCCTATTTGCTAATATTTCTATAACACCTTCATCTACTGTTTCGTGCGGATTGGCAATTGCTTTGTACAGTCGATCTTGGCATAATTGTCTAAGTTGTTCAAAATCATATTCTGGACAGGTTATAGTTTTTGGCTTAAATGTATTCTTTGGTCCTAGATTTTTACTCCAATCTTTCCTATTTGCAGCTGCTATTATCGTAATCCCCTTAGATCTAGCAAGTGTATTAGTAATGGAATCTAAGATTTCGGGATATTCTAATGAAATTAGATCAATTTCATCAATCATTATAAGGAGCAAATTATCTGACAATTCCTCTAAAACTGATGTTCTGACCTGATCCATACTTGTGGTTGAAGTATAATAGGTTTTAAGCTCCGCTGCTAACTTGATCCAAAATGTTCGCTCATTAGAAATTAAATCACAATTTATATAAGCTACTTTGATTTTTAAATTAGGTGCTCTTGTTAGTAATTGCTGTGATTTTGCAAGTAAATCACGTAATAACGCTGTTTTTCCTGTTCCACTGCCTCCTAGCAAAATTGTATCTGATGCATTACGATTTTCATCTATAATGCTTCTACGAATATAATCGAGTTCCTCTATTTGTTTTTGACGAAAAAGAATTCTTTCTGGTATGAAATCTTCATCTAAATATTTAGAGTCAAGAATGAAACTAGTCCGAGCATTTCTAATCATTAAATATATTTCACCAACAGTTTATTTCAAATAATTTTTACATAACGAAATGCTTACATCAAATGAAAATGAAATAAATTTTTGTTTTTGTTTTCTTTAATTAATATAAATTTTTTGAATCCAATTAATTATGCATCTTTATGAACAATCATTCCTCGTAAGAAATTTTTTAACTGTTTATTCTGAATTTAACAGTAATTCTTCCTTTTTTTTCATTCTTATAAATAATTCTTTTTGAAAAAACTGTAATTCTCAACTAGTGATTATCTAGTAAAATCAACGCTATATTGATTATTTACAGTAACATTTGTTTATTTCTGATTCTTCCACGCTGTCCTCATTTCTGGGATTTTCTTACCCAAGTTCCAGCAATTTTTGAACGTTTGGTTGATTTGAGTCAAAATATCGAATGTGCTAAAAATATTCTAATAAGCAAGATTTTTTCTGTTTAAATGAGTAAAGAAGAAAAAATTTACTAATAATTTGATTACTGGTACTAAAAATGGAAATTCATCATGCTCATTTGTATTACATTAGGGTTTTTTCCTATTCGGTGTTCACAGCTCTTGCTTTTATAATTATTTTCTCACCCATCATTTACACATTTGGAATAATATTAAATAATTTTTCAATTAATATAACAAGTATTGATTTTTGGTTAATCCTTTTTTCACCAGTATTTCTTACTATTGAGTATTTGATTTGCTGGATGCTATTTGTTATAATCCACTCAAAGTTTATTGTCCCATTTTTTTTACCACATATTAGGCCGGGACGATATCCATTAAACGAAAAAGCAACGCGATTATTAGTTATTCGCCTATCAGCAGACCAAACAGCAAGAATGATGTTGTTACCATTGGATTTTATGCCTTTAGTTGTGAATAGATTTTTGAGGCCGTTTTTCTTAAAAAGATATGGTGCTCATATTGGAGACAATTCTTACATTTCAAGAGATAATAAAATTGATGCTTCTCCACTTATTCATGCTGGTGATAATTTAGTTGTTGGACAATTAGGTTTGGTGTCCTGTCATTTAATTGTTAAGAATGAACTGATCTTAAATGAGGTCAAAATCGGTAATAATGTAACAATTGGAGGCTATGCAATGATTGGACCGGGGTCCATATTAGAAGATGATGTCATTGTCGGTGCTGGAGCTGTTGTTCCAAATAAACATATTCCCAAAGGAGCAACCTTTTATTCGCAACCAGGGAAAATTCTTTTACCCGATGAGGGGCAAAAGTAGAAAAAAATTATTAATTATTCAGTTGAAATTGAAAAGTAACTTACCATAATCAATCCAATAAAAGCAAAAGCACTTGAAACTAAACATATTACCAAAGCATAAATTGACACGTCAGTTATATAGAGCCATGTAGCCAATAGGGCAAATAAGGCAATGGATATTCCAAACGTAAATGAAACCATGCTATCTCCTTCATCGTCACCACTTTTACCATAACCCATTCCATTATTTGCATCCATATAATTCTTTAATGCAATTCCACCACCTATAATTGAAGCTCCTAACCATCCCAAAATTGTTTCTGGGTAATCACTGGTAATATTAGAGCTAAGTTGTTTAGTGAAGAACATTGCAATTAAAATTAGAACTATTGAAAACCCAAAAAGGAATGCACCAATAAAAACTAAGATTTTATTATTCTCCAATTGTATAACCTTCTTGCATTTATTTCAAATGTAATTTACTTAATAACTTTATTTTTGCTGGTTATTTTAAATCCTTTTTCCACAAAATCTGATTTGTTTATTTCATTAATTAGGCATATTTTGGACTAGTTATCGGAAAGGTTAACTTCCAATATTTTTTTTGTAACCATAGTAAAAGCTTCATCAACAAATGTGCTATTCTTTGCTGAGACCTCCTCATATCCTATCATGGTTAGAGATTTGCATTTTTCTTCGCCTTCTGCTTTTTCAACTTCTCGAAAATCATTTAAATCAGATTTATTTCCAATCAAAATGGATGTAGAGTTTAATATTGAATTTGTTAATTTATTCAATCTGGAAACCCAGTCATCAATAGAATCAAAGGTATTTTCTCTCGTTATATCAAAGACAAATATAGCTCCATTAGCTCCTCTAGAAAAAGGTCCGAATAAATCTTCAAAGGTTTCTTCAGAAGCAAGATCATAAATTAATAAATGAATATCATATGTCTTACCCTTAAAATCCATCTTTAGATCTTTTGTTGATACATTTAAACCAATAGTCCCCATATATCGTCCTTGGAAGCTATCGTGAACAAACCTATTAATTAAACTAGTCTTTCCCACCATTTTATCACCTATAAGTACTAGTTTAAAGATAAATTCTTCTGTCATTAAAAGCACCCGCTTATTTATTCTATATTCATAAATTTATTTAACACATTTTATTATTTTTTTATTTGCAAAAATGGTTTTAAGCTTTCCAAATTTTATTTTTTTGGTTCTAAATAAATTAAAAAACAATTGTGATAAATCATGAAAAAACGACTTCAATCTGATAAGGCTCCGAAGGCAATAGGGCCCTATTCCATAGCTATTGAAAGTGATAGTTTCGTTTATACAAGTGGACAATTAGGGCTTGATCCTGTTACAGGTAAACTTGTTTCTGATGATGTAGAGGCGCAAACTACACAAGTAATGAAAAATTTAGAAGCAATTTTGCACGCTGCAAATCTAACTTTTGATTCAGTCATCAAAACCACAATTTTTTGTGTAAATATAGCTGATTTTCCTAAAATTAATAAAATTTATGGATCTTTTCTAAAAGAACCTTTTCCTGCTAGAACCACAGTGCAAGTAGCTGCTCTTCCTCTTTCTGGATTAATTGAAATTGAAATGATTGCAAAAAAATAAAAAAAATTAAATTCAATTAATAAGTTTTTAAAACTTCTTTAACGGATTTAGCAACATATTCGACTTCATCATCTGTTAGACCTGGATGTACTGGAATTTCAAAGTGAGTAGTTGCTACGGATTCTGTTACAGGTAATGAAACCTTGCTATAATCAGGGTAATTGATACCTGCTCGAGCCCATCTCCAATTTTTAATTTCTAAATATGCAGGTTGTTTATAAACTGGCACGTCGTAAATTGGTCTTGATATAACGCCTTTTTCTTTTAATTTTGCAACAACTTCAGCAACTTTTATTTTATTCGTTTTTAAGCGCAAAGCGAAGATATAATTTCCATGTTCAATGCCAGAAGGAACATCTTGCCATTCAACTGGTAAATTACTAAAGTTTTCTTTATAATATTCAGCATGAGCTTTTCTTGATGCTAAAAAAGAAGGTAATTTTTTCAATTGAGCTCTTCCAACTGCAGCACTATAATCAGGTGCTCTAAAATTATATCCAATTCGATAATGTGCATACCCACCGGCTGAACTAGCAGCACGTCCATGATTTTTAACAGAACGAGCCCTATCTGCTAATTCATCGTTATTTGTCACGACCATACCACCTTCGCCAGTAATCATATTTTTTGTAGCATAAAACGAAAAACATGCAATATCACTAAAATTTCCGACATGCTTACCATCTATTTTACCGCCATGGCCTTGAGCGGCATCCTCTAGAACTTTTAAATCATGCTTTTCTGCAATTTCATTTATTTCTTTCATATTAGCTGGTAAACCGAAAATATGAACGGGCATAATAGCTTTTGTTTTTGGTGTGATTAGTTTTTCCACTGACGCTGGATCTAAATTCCAAGTTTTAGAACTGATTTCTCCAAAAATTGGTATTGCTCCAATGAATGAAATTGAATTAGCTGATGCAATGAATGTAAAACCAGAAGTAATTACTTCTGAACCTGGTTCTAAATCCAAAGTTTCA
>DAHXPE010000380.1 GCA_027364495.1 Candidatus Heimdallarchaeota archaeon
TGATTTTTTGTATAGGGTTATAGAGAGTTTTTTTAATGATAGGGTCTTGTTTTCTTAATGTAAGTGATCAAAAATAGATGACACAATACAATAAGAAAACGTCTTTTTAAAAAATTTTTTAAAATTGTTAGTTAATATAAAAAATAAACAGATTTCGATAAAGGTAATCATTTAAAATGTTAAATAAGAATATTACAATATTTAACTCAATCTAATGCATTCGAATGTTTGGAGTCAATCTATTATCATTGAATTTGTGTTGGATTCATATTATAAACTTAAAATCAATCAATAAAATACTCCTTTCGGATGTTAGTTTGTAAAAAAAAAAAACTGTCCGCTTAGATAAATTATGCTTGAACCTTGATTGGTTAATCATTTTAAACTTGGAAAGGACAAAAAAAAAAAAAAAAGCGATAAGACTCAACATAATAAACGGGAACTAAAACATCACTTTTTAAAGTTAATTTAACAATGCCAAGAGTATCAAAAATAAAAAGAAGATGCACGAATGCCAGATTGGCTAGATGCTGCGATTTTAGTGAAAATAGTCAAGAAAGTGATTATGTTCATGAACCAGAATTGGACATTTGCTTTGATGAAATAGAATTTAATTCAAATGAAATTTTAGTGATGATGAAAAACTTTGTTACGTCTTATTTTAACAAAAGAGCTCTTAGTATCTTTGTTTATTCGACTTTAAGGTAATAAAGGTGATAAAATTTTTCAGTTTTTGATCGGAATTTAATTGCTTTCTTGATAATTTAAAGGAGGGCCAACATAACATGGAGAAACTGTGAAGAGATTCTGAATTCAATCGATTGTTTATCTGTAGAAACATGCCACTTCAACTTAAAAGAATATCTCAATCGAAATTCAGATATATTAATATGTGATGGTCGTGGCGGGCAACAGTTTGATAGTTTTTTTGAAGTTTATCCAGATTTAGAAATTATTGCTAAAGAGTATGTTGCAAGTGAATGCATCAAAAAGAAATCAAACTTCAAAGTTTCGGATCTTGTGAATTTTATAAATCAAAAGTTTTTTGAGATCAGTGGATTAGAAGTTCAAAATGAAAAGCAGATTCGGAGTGAAGAATCGTGCAGAAAAGACTTAGAAAAATGGGGTGTTAAATTTCATGCGAATTCGAAGCGACCATATTTTGAAGGTCATGAACGAGTTGATGTTGTTGCTTATAGATGTCAGTTTGTCGATTACTTTACAACAAGGTACAGCAATTATTATTCGTTGAGTGAGTCAGAGGTTCCTGAATGGATTTTACCAAATGAAAAACCTTGTGTTTTGATTTGTCATGATGAAACTACTTTTCGAAGTGGTGAGCAATCAGCAAAAAGATGGCAAATAGATGGAAATGAATTATTTTTTAATAAAGGTAATAATGAAATATTTTCTATTTATATGAAATAATATTATTATAATCAATTAGATAAAATTTTATTAGGGCGTGGACGCAGCTATATGGTTTCTGATTTTATGGTCTTACATCCTTCGGGACCATTTTTTTATTTGAATGAATTTGAATGGAATGAAGCAGTAAAAAAATACCCTGAACTTGCTGAAGAAACAGAAATAAATTACGTGAGTAGAACCTGTACTGCTAGCTTAAATGTAGGAAACAATAATTATTTTGACAACAGTACAGTGTTGCAACAATTTGAAAGGTTATTCAAGATGCTAGAATTCAAAAGTGAATATCAATTTCATGATATTGAGGTTTTAGTTGATAATGCACGCACTCATACTGCACAATTAGTGAATCTTAATGATTTAAGGTGTGTAAATTAGTATATTTTAGAATATTTAAAGATTTTATGATTAACTTGTTTTTTAAAAAAAATCAATTTTAATAGAATGAATATTGGCAGCAAGTGCCCAGTTGAAAGGATAGAATGGATAGATGAAAATGGTGGCACACAAAGATTGGAACTTTTTTTTCAAGATGGTGTCAATATTGGGAAAAGTAAGGGGCTCAAGCAAATTAGTAAAGAATTAGGATTTTCTTTTGATCCAAAAATCAAGTTATCAGATTTAAAGATTATGCTTTCAAAACATAAGGCGTTCCAAAGTCAAACGAAGTTGGAAATTTTGGGTTTTAAGTATAACGTTAAAGTACTATATTGTCCCAAATTTCATTGTGAATTAAATCCAATTGAAGGACTTTGGTGTTTCCAAAAAAAATATGTGAGATATAGAACTGATCAAAACTATGATACCATGATCAGATTAATTTATGAATCTCGACAAGATTTTGTCCAAAAAGAAATATATGCAAAGCTTTGGCGAAGATTTTGGAGGTGTATTAATGCATATCAAAAAGGAGTTTCATATGGTGATATACTGACAATTTATTTTAGTGGAAAATCGAAGGAGAAAGTTGAAGCACATAGAAAAATTTACAATCAAAACTTATAAAAATTTCTTATTTAACATTTTAAATGATTACTTTTATCGAAATCTGTTTATTTTTTATATTAACTAACAATTTTAAAAACTTTTTTAAAAAGACGTTTTCTTATTGTATTGTGTCATCTATTTTTGATCACTTACATTAAGAAAACAAGACCCTATCATTAAAAAAACTCTCTATAACCCTATACAAAAAATCATGGAGAATCTAACAAAAAAATAAATTAATAAAAATATCTTATTTTGAATGAGGAGTAGCATTTTGAAAATTGTCATCAAAATTTTTGGTTCCTTATTTTTTAACTAAGTTAAAAATATACTAAAAAATGTTGTTTATATAATAATTTGAGCTTATTTTGTTTGTTTT